>CAMJMF010000049.1 GCA_946406925.1 uncultured Spirochaetales bacterium
AACAACGAAAACGGAAGCATTCCGATAATTGCGCTGACCGCAAATGCCATAAGCGGCGTGCGCGAAATGTTTGTTACTGAAGGCATGAACGATTTTCTTGCAAAACCGATTGAGCCTGAAAGACTTAACGCAATCTTGCAGAAATGGCTGCCGGAATCAAAGATTTTAAAGAAAAAGCATACAGACGAACCGGTTATCGAGGACAAGCCGTTTATAGCAGATGTAAACTACAAAGTGGGCCTCTCTTTTGCGGGCAACGACTTGAACGCGTACCACGATATTCTTACAACTTTTGTAATAGACGCCGCCAACAAGATTCAGCAGCTTCAATACGCATATGACCAGCAGGACTGGCATCTTTATGCGGTTTATGCCCATGCGTTGAAAGGTGCAGCGGCTAACATCGGTGCAGAAGAGCTTTCGGCATTTGCCCTCAGAATGGAAGACGCCGGAAAGCAGGTTAACACGGCTTATATTCAGACAAATATCACAGCATTTTTGCTTCAGCTTTCGCAGATGACGGAAAACATAAAAGAATATCTTGTTTCAGTTGAAAACTTGAGCCTTTTTGATAATCTTGAAGCAGGAAACAATGACCTGCTGAAACGGAAAGCAACGTTCATTTTGGACAGAGCACAAAACACAGATATTATTGCTATAGAAGACACTTTGGACGAGCTTGCAAAGTATTTCTGGCCGGAACCATATTCGCTTCATGTAAAAGCAATAAAAGCCGCAACAGACATTTTTGATTACGACGGAATTATTTCAGCCGTTTCAAAATTGTTGAACGAACTGAAATAATCTGCCACAAAAAAAGCCGCCGGAACTTGATGCACCGGCGGCTTTTTTGCTTGTCAGGCTATAAAGTTAGTCTTCGAGCGCCTTGTATTTGTCAAAGGCTGCAAGAACAGATTCGTCTTTTTTGGTGAGCAGACTTACAATGACAGTAACAACAAGACAGCATATAAATGCCGGCAAAATTTCGTATACGCCGAAAATAGGATTTACAGTTGCAGGGATATAATGCCATGCGACATCAACTACACCGCCGCAGATTAAGCCAGCAATTGCTCCTGGAGCTGTTGTACCCTTCCAATAAAGGGCAAGCAGAATAAGAGGACCGAATGCTCCGCCAAAACCAGACCAGGCAAACGACACAAGCTTAAATACCGATGAATTCTGATTTAATGAAAGCAGCAGTGCAACTAAAGCAATCAGGAATACTGTAAAGCGGCTTACTGTAAGAACATCTTTTTCGTTTGCGTCTTTCTTGATAATACCTTTATAAATGTCCTGGCTTACAGCAGAAGAAGCAGCCAGAAGCTGAGAGTCTGCCGTAGACATAGAAGCAGCAAGAATTGCACAAAGAAAGATTCCTGCAATAAATGCCGGATACATATTCTGCATTGTAACGCTGAATACAGTTTCTGCATCTCCGCCCAAGAAACCAGAAAGAACTTCGCCTGTGCCCAAAATTGTTCCATGGTTGAAAAGATAAGCAGTTCCCAAAGTACCGATGATGAACGCACCGATATAAGAAACAATCATCCAGACAATGCCGATTCTTCTTGCTTTGGTTATTTCTGCGTTAGAGCGGATTCCCATAAAACGGATAATAATATGCGGCATACCGAAATAGCCCAAACCCCATGCAAGAGCAGAAACAATGCCCATTCCTTTATAAGAAGAATTTGCCGAAAAAGAAGCCTTCAATGCTTCACCGAAGTTTCCTGCAACTGCGGCAGCATTAAAGTTCTTAACCTGTTCAACTGCAGAAGCAGGACCGCCAAGAGCAATAACAGCAATAATGCCGGAAACTACAAATGCAACAAAAATCAAAGTTCCCTGAACAAAGTCTGTTGTACAAACAGCAGTATAACCGCCTGTAATTGTATAGCACAAAATTACAAGCAGGCCGATTGCAAGACCTGCATGATACGGAAGTCCGAAAACAGAATTAAACAATTTTGCACAGGCTACAAATCCAGAAGCCGTGTAAATTGTAAAGAACAGAACAATAAAAATTACCGAAATTGCAGGAAGCAGATGCGATTTGTCATTAAAACGGTTTGCAAAAAATTCTGGAATTGTAATCGAGTCACCGTAAGCAATAGAGCACTTGCGGAGCGGTTTTGCAACAAAAAGCCAGCTGAGATAAGTTCCAATTATCAAGCCCATCGCCGTCCAGAAAGTTTCCTGAACACCGCCAAGATAGCACAAACCTGGAAGTCCCATCAAAAGCCATGCAGAGCTGTCAGAAGCCTCAGCACTCAAAGCTGTTACCCAAGGACCGACCTTACGGCCGCCCAAAAAGAAGTCCGCAGAATTATTATTCTTGCTGGCGCTTCTTAATCCGATGTAAATCATAAAGCCCAAGTACAAAACAAAGGCAATGATTTTTGCCACAAACTGTGCAGACATTTTATTCTCCAAATAGAATTTTAATAAGCCGGAACAGACGCCGCTGTTCAGACTTATTAATTTTAAGGGAAAAATCCTCTCAAGTAAAGAATTATTCAATTGGAAAACGCGGAAACTTCAGGCTTCTGAAGCAACAACCGGCGCACAAATAAAAAAGCCCGGCTTCAAAAACAGAAACCGGGCTGTCATATGTTTTAGAAAACTTATTATTTTGTTGTTGCAACCCACACACCGGTCGGCCAGTTTGTAAGGTCAGAAGCCAACAGCGCCTTGCATTTGTTGCAGTAAGCCTGTGCCGCAGTATCCTGGTTGCGAATCTTTTCAAAAGCATCAAGTGCCTTTTCAAGAGAACCATTGTAAAACAATGTCCGCGCAGCATCAAAAATCGGCAGAATATCTTTCATAGCTGTATATTCTTCAGTATTCAGAGGCTGAAAAACGCGGACAGCTTCTTTTTTGCCCACAACTGCAATTCTTGCAAGCTCGCGGAAATGTATTGCAGTGCCTGCGGCTTCAGCTGCATTTTTCATAACTTCTGTACACATTGTATAAGTGCCGAACTGCTTGTTCTGTCCTTCAAGACGCGCCGCAAGATTTACAGAATCACCGAGCATTGTGTAGTCAAAGCGGTTGTGCGAGCCCATGTTGCCGACAACGGCGTTTCCCGTATTCAAGCCAATGCGCATATACACGCCGGAATTTACACGAAGCGAAAGTTCTGGGCGCATTTTCTGCAGCAGGCTTTGGCATTTCATGGCGGCTTCAAGCGCACGTTTCGCGTGATCTTTCTGTTCAGACGGTGCGTTCCAGAAAGCAATAATTGCGTCGCCTTCATACTTATCGATTGTTCCGCCTGACTCAAGGATTACATCAGACATTGCTGAAAGATAATCGTTAAGAAACGCCGTAAGCTCTTCCGGGTTCAGTTTTTCAGATATGCTTGTAAAGCCCTGCAAATCAGAAAAGAAAATGCTTATTTCTTTGCGTTCGCCGCCAAGCTTTAATCTGTCCGGATGAGCAATAAGCTCGTCAATAACTACCGGGCTTAAATATTGTTTGAACGCAGATTTTATGTACTTTTTCTGGCGGCCTTCAAAGGCATAATCAACAAGCACTGTTATCAGATAACTGAAAACAAGAGTTGTCGCCGCAGAAAGAGCAGGAACCCATAAACCGCTTATAAACAGAGAGAGGGCAATTCCAAAAATTCCACCGGCAAGTATTGCAACAAAAAGCAATGAAAAAACCAGCGCAAATCTCCGTATAAACGGAAGAGCCTCTGTAAGCATAAGCACAAAAGAACCGAGGAACGCCGCAATAAAAAGCAGAAGAACATTAAACAGAAATGGTGCCGGTCTTATAAAATCGTCCTGAAGATAGTTATCGAGCGTAGTTATATGTACACCGACTCCCGGATACAATGTTGATATTGGAGTTGCACACACATCAAACAGCCCCGGAGCATAGAATCCGAAAAATACATATTTTCCGGCAAAATTTTCAGGCTCAATTAAAGGCTCTTCTCCATTCTGCAGGGCGTAATAACTTTGCAGAATCTGCATGGCACTATACGGAATATATCTGTCAAGCTCGCCTCTGAAGCGCAAAAGCGGCTTATATTCAGAATCAACCGGAATCGGCTGGTCTCTGAACAAGATTGAGCGGCTTTTCTTGTTGTATTCAAGCTTTTCGTCTTTTCCTTCACGGACAAGCAGTGATTCTATTCCCAGAGAAGGAACAGCCTTGTCATTCACAAGATAGAACAGATTGCTTCGGCGGATTATTCCATCGCTGTCAGACGTGCTTCTTATGTTTCCAAAGCCGCCGGCTGTTTCACGCAGAATTTTTATAGGAAACAAAGCCGGAATCTGAGGAGACACTTTTCTTAAGTTTTTCTTGTCAAAGCCTTCAAGCTCAAAAACAGGAGTTTTCAAGCCGTCAGGCCAGTCCTGAGTATTTCCGTATTGTTCGCTTAAAAAGATTGTGTGAATAACGCCTGTAAATTGCTCTGAGGCTTCAGAAAAGCTTAAGTCATCTTCGTCGCCATAAACAGACGGTTCTGTAAACATAACATCAAAAGCGCACGAGTTTGCGCCGCCGTCAGCCAGATAACGGACAATGTCGCCGTAAGCTTTTCTTGGCCAAGGCCAGCTCCAGCCGTATTCCTGCTGCGCCCAGTCAATGCTTTCCTGGTCAAGCAGAATGACCATTATGTCGTCTGAAGGCATGGAGCTGTCTGCCGTTGCACGCATCATTGTGTCATAGACTTTGTTTTCAGGGTAAGAAAGAACATTCAATGCAAAGAACAACACTGAAAACAAAGTTGTTCCTACCGTAATAATTACGGTGCGTGCAAATTTATTGTTTAATAATTTCATAGGCCTGCAATAGCTGCCTTAAAGCGCGGCATACGGACAGACTGATTTGTAACATACTGGTACTTGCCCAAACGCATCTTAACATTGTTCAGCCGGCTTTCAGGAGACGGGTGTGTTGAATACATACCGCCGCTTGTGCTAGAAGCTTTCTGCTGAAGCGTTTGAAGCATAGACTCAAGTCCGTGCGGATCATAGCCTGCACCTTCAAGCAGTTTAAGCGCATTGTTATCTGCATCAAATTCCTGCTGCTTTGAATAACCGGCTGTAGTCATTGTACGTACAATGTCGCCGATATTCTCGTCAAACGAATCAACCATCTCGTTCAATGCGTCATTTCCCAATGCATAAGTTGTTGTTTTTGCAGCAGAAGACAATGCGGCACGAGTCCGCTTAGATTTAATAGCTTTTACAGCATGCTGCAGCTGAATGTGTGCTACTTCATGTGCAATAACTGCGGCAAGTGCGTCTTCGCTTTCAGTGCATTTTACAAGGCCCTTTGTTACAAGAATATGTCCGCCCGGCGTTGCAAAAGCATTTACTTCGTTTGAATCAAGAACCATTACACGATAGCCGTTGTACAATTCAGGTTTGCTGGAATTGATAACAAGCGTATAGCAAATCTTATTTAAATAAGCCTGAAGTTTTTCGTTTTTAAGCGGCTTATACTGCGTCAGCAATTGAGCGGCAACAGCGCGGCCGATGTAATATTCTTCTTCAGGTGTAATCTCTTCCTGTGCTTTTCCCAAAGCTTCAGAAGTCTTTTTTGCACTGTCTTTTGTTTTTTGGTCAAACTGAACTTTTTCTTTTATGTCAGAAAACGAAAATTGTTTTTTTTCTGCAAAAGCCAAGCCCTGAAACAAAAGAAATGCAACTACAAAAATTGCAGTCAGTCTTTTTGTCATTACTCAGCTCCAGAAAGCTCACCGTCTTCAATAAATGTCTTTAATGAAGCATCTGAAACTTTGAATGCTTCAAGCTTATCAACACTTGAATAATCAAGTTTTTTGTTTGATGTTTTGTAGCCGTTTTCAACCTGCTCAGAAAAGCCTTTTCCGGCAAGTGCAATTTCATCAGCAGAAGCAGTTACCTTCTTAGAACCTGTTACAATTTTCTTAGAAGTAACACTGGTAGCAGAAATCCAGCCTGCAACAGACGGATCGCTTGCCTTGTGAACACGATGGAATTTGTTACTTGCTTTATCTACGATAAGCTCATCTCCATAAGAAGCCTGAGCAACAACCTTGTCAAAATTTCCTGTTCCGGATTTAATGGCTGTCTTTTTAACTGCGACATATACAGTTTCCCCAACCTGTACAGCAAAAAGAGCTCCGGCGCATAAAAGAATACCTAAAATACATGCAAATTTTTTCATAAACTCCTCCTAAATTAAATGAAGTTTTGCAAAACAGCATAATTAATCTGCTCAGAAGCTAAGGCTTTTGAGCATGAATATGTGTATTTAAAACGCCCAACCGCCATTTGGGTTACAGTTTTGTAAAAAGTTTTGTTTTTTCCGCTCATCTGAACTTAGAGCGCTTCTTAGTAGACTTATCGCTGTACATAAGCTTATCGGCTTGTGCGATTATATTTTCTATAGATAAATCTTCAGTTATTAAGGCTGACTGCGCACCGATGCTGGCTCTTACCTTATAAGGTTTGCCGGAAGCTTCGTTTACATCGTCGAGATATTTCTGGAATTTTTCCTTGTATTTTTTGATAGCCTGCTCACAATCGCCGTTTTCAATAACAGCACAGACAAATTCGTCACCGCCGAATCTTGCTGTAACTGAATTTTTGCCTGCACTTACAGAAATTGCATCTGCAAGCACTTTTATGGCAAAATCGCCGTCGTTGTGGCCGTATGTGTCATTTATTTCTTTTAAGAAATCCATATCAATTGAATAGATTATCAGATTGCTTTCTTTCTTATTCCTTAGCTTCAAAAATACAAAACGCTCAATCTGGCTGTAAAAACCGCGCCGGTTGAAAACACCAGTAAGCTGGTCTCTTACAAGAAGGTATTCAAGCTTTTCACGTGTTTTTACAGAAGCAAGCGACTGGCTCAGGTTCTGGGCAAAGCGCTCATATCTTGAAAGCTCAAGATTGTCCTCTTCAAAAGGCACAGCCAGATAACCTAAGAATTCTTCACCAAAAATGAACGGCATGAAAATGATGTTCGTATAACCTTTCTCAAAGCTTTCCTGAAGGTTCGGCAAATATTGCTGCCGGCGGATTAATGGAAAATCCAGAACAATTCCTTCCTGTATGCATAAGAAAGTGTCCATGTATTCATCGAAAGGCTTTCTCTGCGGAAATTTAAAATCCTTTTCCATGTTCATGAATTTATGGTTAAGCATTATCCATGCAGTATTTGAAAAAGGCATTTCCTTAAGAAAAATCTTCTTAAGCTCATAAAGGCTGTTCAAAGAAGCAGAAAAAGCAGCAAGTTCCTGCTGAATATAATTCAAATATTTCTGGTGGCCTATATCCCGTTCTGAAAGATAGGCATAATTATTTGCACTCAGAATATCAACATTCTGACAGCCGCATGACTGTCTGAACTGCATTTCAGGTTTAAGATACCTAATCTGTTCTATAGGCTCACCGTTAAGAAGAGAAGCCATCATTTTTACAGCTTCTCTTCCGGCATATTCGCTGTCGCACCTTACAGTTGTAATTTTCGGAATATGATAATCTGCAAGACCTATGCCGTCAAAGCCTGTAACAATCACATCATCCGGTACATGTATTTTCTTTTCGAATAATTTTTCACAAACAGCAACCGCCATTGCATCGTTGGCACACACAAAAGCGTCCGGCAATTCAGCCCCTGACTCAAAAAATTCTTCCATACGCTGTAATGCCGGTATACGCCAGAAGTCGCCGTGCATAATTTCTTTTTCGTCAAAGGGAATTCCATGTTTCTTAAGAACAGCCAGAAAAGCTTTTTCGCGTGTTACGGAATAATCATTATGAACAGGCCCTGCCATAAGACGGAATTTCCGGCAGCCATGCTTTTCGATGAGGTGCTCAACCATCATCTTAAAAGAACTGTCGTCGTCAAAGCAGACAGAATTAAGCGTCTTATCTGGATAATTCAACGAAATGATAGGTACATTATATTTTTTGCATTTATCCATTATTTCAAATGCGGTCTGATGATAATACATTACACGCTGCGAAATAATTACACCGTCTATATTTTTATAATCTATGAGATTGAAAATACCACGCCCGATTTGCTCTGTTTTCATAGATGCATAATTTTCAGGTGCATCAAAAACAAGTGTCGCAAAGCCCAATTTTTTAGCTTCAAGGCAGACACCTTTCACCATCTCAAAATCAGCGTCAAAAGAGCATGTCAGTGAGCAGAGTGCAATTGTTTTCCGCTTTGGGTGTTCCATAAGTAACTATAAATTATATCGAATTCTGCTTTATTTGCAAATTTTATTTACAATTTTCTTTCTTCTGATATAAAATAGCCCCATCATTAAAGCGGAGTTTACTTCTTATGGAAATTAAATGGATAATTCTTGGCATTGCACTTGTAATGTACCTTCTTGTAATTATTTTTCAGAACAAAAAAGTATGGTTTACAAGCGCGGCGGCTTTTGTTGCTGTAATTCTTAGCCTTATTTTCGGCAGCGTGTTTACAGCGTCTTCAGGCTCATGGCAGCTTCTTCACCACATCTTTTTTGAGCTTATAAACTGGAACATTCTGATGATTTACGTCGGCAGCATGACAATTGCCGCGCTCTTCATCTACTCGCGTGTGCCGGCACGCATTGCAGACGCTCTTGTTACAGTTTCGCCGAACACAGGTATTGCGGTTGTACTCATTCTTGCAATGACGGGTATTATCTCAATTTTTGTTGAAAATGTTGCCACAGTGCTTGTTATGGCACCGATTGCGCTTGCACTTTCTAAAAAGCTCAAGCTGAACCCTGTGCCGTTCATGATTGGCCTTGCGCTTATGTCTAACCTTGAAGGAACAGCAACTTTGGTCGGCGACCCGCCAAGCATGATTTTTGCAAGTTATGCGCATTACACTTTCAATGATTTTTTTGTTCATCAGGGAAAAATCTCGATTTTCTTCTTTATTCAGGCTGGGCTTCTTGTGGGCTGCATTTTCTTTTATTGCTTTTTCAAAAACGCAAAAGAAAAGGCAACAGTTGAAAAAGAGCAGGTTATCTCGTATTTTCCGCTGTGGCTGCTTCTGATTATGATTTTCGGGCTTGCGGCAATTTCTTTTATGAGCACAGAACTTGGCTACAGTTCGGGCATTTTCGTTTTCTCGCTCGGAATAATCGGGCTTTTGTGGTACAGATTCAGCCAGAAGAAAAACGCAGGCGAAATCTGGCAGCTTGTAAAAGAGCTTGACTGGGAGACAATTGCATTTTTAATCGGTATTTTTGTTGTTGTCGGCGCAATAAGCGAAACAGGCCTGCTCGGCGACTTCTCTAACTGGCTTGCACATGTTACCGGCGGAAGCAAATTCCTGGGCTTTATTCTGATTCTGGCATTCTCTGTGCTTATTTCGGGCTTTGTGGACAATGTGCCCTATATTATTGTAATGCTGCCGGTTGCAGGCACGCTTGCCGAAACTCTTGGAATTCAAAAAGAGCTTTTTATGTTCGCGCTTTTAATCGGTTCATGCCTCGGCGGAAATCTTACACCGTTCGGTGCTTCTGCGAATGTTGTCGCAATGGGAATTCTTAAAAAAGAAGGTCACCCGATTACATTCCCGGGCTTCTTGAAAATAAGCGCACCGTTTACGGTTTTAACAACCGCAGCGGCAGCAGCTTTGCTTTGGCTTGTCTGGGCTTAAGGCTGGCTGCAAGTGTGCAGGGCGGCTTTGCTGAATCAACAGCCCCGCACAAGATACAGGGGTTACTGTTTTTGCACGAATAAGCCGCCTAGCCTTCTTCAGATGCTGAAACTTGAATAGTGCTTAAGAAGCGCTTTAATTCTTCGCGTTCAATCAAATCAATAGGGCGGCCGTCAATAAACTTGCGCGATTCGTCACTGAAAGTACCGGCAGTAAAACAGATTCCTCTGCCGGCTTTAGTGTCTCTTATCTTTTCGTGGAAATCTCTGACATAAAGCTCGCCGACAATGCTTGATGTTCTATAAAAACGGAACAGAACAACGTCAGTCCATTTTGAAGTATCAATTTCAGCAAGAATTTCAGTGTTGTCATTTGAAGGAGTAATATCCAGAATGCGCGAGATTGATTTTTCAAAATAAGTGGCAACAATCTGCTTGCACAAAAGAATAAAATCACTCTGATTTGCAATCAAATAAGTCTGAAGATTCTTGTTCTGGTTCAATTCCTGATATTGAAGAATAAGACCCTTTGTGTCTTTGTAATCAGGCGTAATATCCTGAATCTGCTTCAAAAGTTCCAGAGCTTCGCTTATGCTCTGCATTTTCAAATAAACATGAGCCATTCTGTAGCGCATTTCTGATGCAATGTCTGCCGGAACATTCTCATGTTTCAAGCCAATCTCAAAGTCCTGCAAAGCTTTTTCAAGTGAATTTGTGTTTGCATGCAGAATGCCGACTTGAAGACACGATTTTGCGCCATAAACAGGGTCAGAGCGGAGGTGCGTAAAGATTTTTATAGAGCGTTCAATAGCGTTTGTCTCTGCAAATGCTTCTGCCAGTGCAAAAAGCACTTCTTTGTCTTCAGGATTGTTGTCGATTGACTGTTTAAGATAAGCGAGCGACTCTTTGTATTTTTTGCCTTTTTCAAGCGTCAGACCCAAAAATCTGTAGACGTCAATGTTTGACGGATACACTATGAGCGTTCTTTTAAATAATGGTGCGGCTTTTTCATAATCGCCGCTAAAATAAAAAGCCTGACCTAAATAATAGTTTACTTCAGCATTATTAGCTTCGAACTTGTGTGCAAGCACCAGGCCTTTAAAGGCATCTGCGGCTTTATTCATTTTTATAGCGCAAATTCCGTATCTAAGACCTGTTGTGACTGTGTCTATTTCAGCATGGGCGGCAGATATATCAATCATCAGATTGTACAAAGGAAAAGCTTTGTCCCAGGCAGCTTCGCTGAAGTGCAGATCGGCAAGCATTTTCAGAGCCTGTGGATTGTGCGGATCCTGTGCCAGTTTACGATTTGCTTCCCGCATAATTGACTGTCTGTCTCTTTTCTTTTCAGGTTTGTTTGCCTTCTTCTGTTCAGACAAAAAACTCATTACAAGCAAAAAAGCAAGACCAATAACAATAATTGAAATAATTATAGGGAAAATCATAAGACTTATTATGCTGTTACATTTTGAACCTGTCAAGAAACTGCGTTGACAAGAAGAGCATACCATAATACCATATACAGTATATTATGAGCAAAAATATTATAGGCATAAAACAAGCCGACGGAACTTTTTATCCGATTCTCACCAGGGGCAAACCCGCTAAAAAAAGACTGCAGATTACGACTGCCAGTGATAATCAGACAGCCGCACAGATTACGCTTTTCTGTGCATCGGATGAAAGCTTTTCCGATGCAGAATATGTTGATACGCTCATGATAGAGGGATTAAAACCTCATGAGAAAAAAGCTGTAGACATCGATTTTGTTGTTTCGCTTGATGAAAATGATGAGCTTTCTGCAGAAGTCTACGACAAAGAAAGCGGCGGCTCTACAAACAGCGCAGTTTCACTAGTTGCAATTGACGCCAACAGTTCTAAAGCTGAAAACGATTTCGGCATTTCTGACGAGCCGCTTCCGTTCGATTCAGGAACAAGCGACGATGCACTTGGTCTTGCAGACTTAGACGATTTTGATCTTCCGGACCCGGCAAGCATTTCTGACGACGAACCTGCCGCAGACAATGCAGACGATGACTTGAATTTTGACATAAACGACCCGTCTTTGTACACAAACGAAAGCGTTGCAGATGACGCCTTTGCCGATGATTCGTCAGCCGATGAAACTTATGAAGCTATAGCCGCAACAGCCGGTGCAACTGCTGCAAGCATTACACCTGACATGAGCGCTTTTGCTGTTTCAGACGACGACTATGACGAAATTGCCGACGAGTACGATAAAACTTACGAAGACATTGCAGCCGCAGCCGGTGTTGCCAAGTCAGCAGATGAAAAGCTGTTTGATTCAGACGATGATTACAGCAGCTCAGAAGCGCCTGACCTTTTCTCTGACCAGCAGTCTTCAGGCAGCGGTTTCTCAGACTTTGATTTCCTCGACCCGAATGCAGGAAAATCGCGGCTGCCGCTTGTGCCTATTATCTGTGTTATTTGTGCAATTATCTCGCTTTTATCATGCATCTTTATCTGGCTTGCAGGTTCAAAAAACAAAGAGCCTTTGCAGCCTTTAGTTGTTGAGAAAGCTCCTTCTGTTAAATATCAGTCTGTAACAGTTGTCACAGAAAAGCCGGAACCTGTTGATGCCGCATTAATAGACCGCATAAGTTCAGCTTATTCTGCAAGAGAAGATTCAATTGTAATTATTGATGCGCCTGTAGTTGTACCGGCTCCTGCATCTAAGAGAGTCTCTGAAAAAGACACAAAAGACTATCAGATTAAGTGGGGCGACACACTCTGGGATATTGCAGATACATTCTATAAGAATCCATGGATGTATGACAAAATTGCCAAGGCAAATAATATTAAAAATCCTGACTTTATTTTGTCCGGAACATGGATAAAGATTCCGCCTCAGTAATTTTAATGCGAATTCTATGTCTCTTAATGGCGGTGGTTATGCCTCTTGTAGCATGCACCGCCTGCAAAGCTCAAACCTCAACTGAAAATCAGGAAAAGCTTCTTGAAATTCTCAATGACTCTGATTTTGACGCACTTAAAGAGCTTGTGGCTTCATCGTCCTTTACCTCTACAGTTGAACCTGACTCATGCTATTTTACAGCGCTGCACCTTCTGAATAACGGCGAATCAGAGCGTGCGGCAGAACTTCTGCGCTACGGAAAAAATCATGCGTCCTGGCAGATTTCACAGGAATGCGCGCGTAAACTCTGTTCGCTCGGAACAACCCAGGAAAGAGAAGCTTCTGCCAAATATTTTGCAGAAGCCTATCCGCAGGAACGCGACGCGGACTTTTACATTCTTGAGGAATTATTCAATCAGAAAAAGTACAAAGAAGCGCTGAAAGCCTGCCCGCTGCCGGCTTTGGCTGATTTTGCGTTTCCACAGGACGAACAGAAAGCAAAATCAGAAACGCAGAAAAAGCGCATTAAACAGAATTTAGAAGCCCAGAACAAAAAGACAAAATACCAGCTTCTCTGCCTTTTAAAAACAAACAACCCCAAATTCACTGAATATTTTGCTTTATGGGTGAATAACTGGAGCATTTCCAGCGAGCATGAAGCTTTCTTAGGTTTCTGGGACGAGCTGCCGCAGGAAGAAAAAGATTCAGCTCAAATTGTTAACGGCCAGAATCCGGCTACACTGGCAGATTTGCTTAGATTCCGTGTAACAGTAAAGCAGAAAAAATACAAAGCCGCATTGCTGCAGCTTGAAAAACTTCCGTATTCGCCGGAAAATTTCACAAGCCAGGTTTTCTCTGACTTTGGGCGCTCGCAGTTATACGGCGGTGTTGCTGCAAAAGAAGGCGCGGCTACTTTCAGAACAATAGCTGAAAAAACAAAAGACCCGGACATAAGTTTTCTGGCATGGTTCTATTGCGCGCAATTTTCAGTCAACGAGAAAAACTTTGACGCGGCATTAAATGCATTTGTGCTTTCAATGCACGCCGCGCCTACACCTGCAAAATACGATAATGCCTTGTGGTACTATCTTAAAACAGCAAAAACAGTTTCTCTTGAAGCGGCAAAAGACGCGCTCAAGACATACGCCTCAACATGGCAGGACCCGGAATATTTTGAAGATTTTCTCCGTGATCTGGCGGCAGATTTGCTGCAGGGCCATTATTGGGACGACTTTGTAGAAATTTATAAGCTTATTCAGGATTATGCAGACCCGAATTCGCAGGCCCAATACGCTTATGTGAGCGGACGCTTAATCGAAGAAACAATGGCGAAAAACCCTTTTGAGGGAACTGGCAGGCTTCAGGCTGCACAGGCATGCTACGAAAAAGCCTATGACGGAAACCATACGGCTCTTTATTACAGATTTCTGGCAGCCGAGCAGCTCGGCATTCCTATTGAAGAAAATATTGAAAAAAACAGTACGCTTCAGTTTGAAAGAGACAAGGCTTTAGAAACGCTTGCAATCGGCTACGCAGAGCATGCACTTTTTGATGAGGCGTATAAAACTTATATGGCTCATTATCATGACATAGGCATTGAATGTGCTTCTGAGCTTTCAAAATTATTCAGCAAGGCGGCAGAAAAAGACTGTACGCTTCATTATGACGCTTTGAGCATTATAAGTCGCGCCGCAAGCCGCTCAGACGCAACGCTGTCAAAAGAAGTGCTTAATCTTCTTTATCCGCGCCCTTATCTTTCAGAAGTCCAAAATGCGGCAGAAACATTCGGTGTAAATGAAGACGTGCTGTTCGGGCTTATAAGAACAGAAAGCTATTTTGACAAGACAATTGCTTCCAGGGCAGGCGCGACAGGTCTTGCACAGCTTATGGACGCAACGGCAAATGACATTGCAAAAAAACTGAAAATAAAAGAATTTGACTTAAAAGACGCACAGACAAACGTGAATTTCGGCGCATATTATCTTGGCAATTTGACTGAGCGGCTGAATAATTCGATTATGATGGCGCTTTTTGCCTATAACGGCGGAATTGCACGCGTGCGCCGCTGGCAGAAAGCCGCAAAAGATCTGCCGGTTGACCTGTTCCTTGAAACAATTCCATTTCTTGAAACAAGAGATTACGGAAGAAAAGTGCTTTCAGCCGCGGCTTTGTACGGCTATCTTTATTACGACAAAACCGTGCACCAGGTTGTGCAAGAAATAATAGGCACAAAACCGCAAATTGAAAGCAATCAACGAACCCCGATGCAAGCATCGGGGTATGAGCCATAGAAATAACAATATCTATTCGCAATAGTATTATCCA
>CAMJMF010000050.1 GCA_946406925.1 uncultured Spirochaetales bacterium
AAATTATCCCAAATTTATTTGGAAATTAACAGCCTCGTATGAAGAATTCGAGATATATTTCTTATTTGATGCAACAGATATCGTTCAAGGAAATAGTTTTATCTCAATTGTATATAATTCTCAAGAAGCAAAAGAGTTGTTTGATGACTATTTTATGAAATACTTTCAAGATTATACTTTCTTTCAAACATCACGAGAACCATTATTTGAATTGCCTGAAAATGCTATTAGGGAAATGGCACAAAGAACTCATTATAGGGAAAGTTATATTGATTACTTGGATGAAAAGTATGGCATTTGCCATTTCCCTAATATAATAAAAAATGATGAAGTAGCTGATTCAGATTTACGCAATACTATTTTATATCGAACTGTAATTAATGAAGCTTCAAATTTTCAATTGGAGGAAAGCAAAAAGTATATTTGGATAATTGATAAGGAAGGTTATTTCTGTATTTCAATAGAAACTGTTTCAACTATAGGACATCCTACACTTACTAATGGGGAACCAGGAAGAATTGGTGGAGAAATTTATTATAAGGATGGAAGCTGGTATATCAATCCATTCTCAGGAAGATATTCAAAAGAATACTCTAAAGAAGAAAAAAACGAATATATTAAAAATGTCATAGAAAATAAGCTGAGTAAAATATTCCCTAGAATTTCTTTCAATCAAATTAAGGTGGAATAATTCACTAGAGATACTCTTCTTTATTTCTCATTAAGTTTATATGATTGTTTTATCAAATCCATAACCTCATCAAGTAAATCTAAGCCATCCATGATAAATTAAAGCGACTTTATATCACAGGACTCTTTTTTTGAAATATAAGTTGCGCTTAAACGCCCCTTGTTCAGATGCGGGTTCTGATTGTACAATTTCGGTATGAGCAAAGCATTGAACGAGAATCTTAAAGAATACAAAATCTCTGAAATTCCATATATAAGGCTGATGGGGCGGAATGTTAAGGACGTTCTTAAAAGCGGAAAACCTGTGCCGCTATTTTGGAGTGCTTCTTGCCTTGAGGTGAAGGCTAAATCAGGTGAAGTCTGGGCGTTGGTTGAGACAGATTATTCGATATATGAAGTCTGGCTGACTGTCTGGATAAACGGCAGAATTGTTTCGCGCTTTATGGCAGAAAAGGGCAAAAACTGGATTTGTCTTTGCCGCGGGTTTTCGGCTGAAACCGTTAATTCAGTCCGCCTTATGCGTGACACCCAGGCAATGAGTGAAGACCCTGACCAGATATGCCTTGTTCATTCTTTTGCGCTGCAAAAAGGCGGAAGCTTTCAGCCTGTTGACGAGAAAAAGCTTAAAATAGAATTTGTGGGCGACAGCCTGACTTCTGGCGAAGGGCTTTATGGAAGCATCTCCGAGCAGGAATGGATAAGCACATGGATTTCAGGCTCAAAGACCTATGCCGTTAGAACGGCAGAAGCTTTGAATGCAGAGTTTTCGGTTCTCTCTGCCTGCGGCTGGGGAATTATCAGCGGCTGGAACAACAATATTTTTACGGTTATTCCTCCTTATTATGAGCAGATCTGCGGTTTGTGCAAAGGTGAAAAACAGAAGCAGCTTGGAAGCATAGATAAATTCGATTTTTCTGGAATTGATAATGATTTTGTATTTATATATCTTGGAGCAAATGATAACGGCGCTTTCTTTAATCCTCCGTGGGTTCATGACGGAAAAGAATACAAACTGCGCCAAAACCCTGACGGAAGCTTTCTTGAAGAAGATGCAATGAAGGCGGCTTATGGCGTCAGAGATTTTCTCAAAGTTGTCCGCAGAAATAACCCAGCTTCAAGGCTCTGCTGGCTTTGGGGTACGCTTGATATGCCTGAACTTGCACCTTATCTTGAAAAAGGCTTTGCTATATATATAGAAGAAACTGGCGATAAAAAAGCTGATATTCTCCAGATGCCGTCTCAAAGTCTTGAAAAAGAAGACGAAGATAAAGGCTCAAGAAGCCATCCCGGCCCTTTGTCGCATAAAAATGCTTCACAAAAGCTGATAGAATATTGTAGGAAGTTTTTATGAACTCAGAATTAAAACTTGCAAAAAGCCTGCTGCTGCTTTTTTTTATGGCTGTGTGCTTTAGTTGTTTTGCTGTGAGCAACGCCGGCAGTGCAAATATAAAAGACGGAATTGAAAATCCTTATAAGATTGAAAACCAAGCTTATGAAAAGCTGCTTAAAGCTTCTGTTATGAGCTATGGCAACAATTGCCGCCTGAAGCATTTTCTTAATAAGCTTAGAAATGGTGAAGATGTTTATATAGCGTGTATCGGCGGTTCTGTAACCGAAGGGGCAGGGCCTGCAAACTACAAAGACGGATACGCGTATAAGTTTTGCGACTGCCTGAAAAAGCGCTTTGGTTCAAAATCGCCTGCAAAAGACGGAGCTAATATTCATTTTGCGAATGCCGGTTTAGGCGGAACGTCTTCTCCTTTGGGGCTTGTCCGCTATGAACAGGATGTTGTTTCTGCTTTGGGTCATAAGCCTGATCTGCTTATTGTGGAATTTGCCGTAAATGACGGCAACGAATGTACAGGTACGCGCGCTTTTGAGCAGATTTTGCGCGGTGCACTTGAAGCTGACGCAAACACTGCTGTTGTTGCACTTTATTCAGCCGCGCAGTATAGAAATACGCAGGCTGCAATGCATGTTGTTTCAGAATATTATAATGTGCCAGAAATAAGCATTCAGAATGCTTTTAACGTGCGGAACAATCTTTTTTCTGCAAAGCAGTTTTATACCGATGTGGTGCATCCTACAAAAGAAGGACATGCCTTTGTTTCTGACTGCATAATGAGTTTTCTTATTGAAACTGAAAGCAGGGCAGATGATAAGCGTTGTGCTGTTCCAGAAAAATATCTTAAGTTGCCGTCTTTCAACGGCTTTAAGCAGATAACACAGAACGATGAAAATGTTAAAATAGATGCCGGAAGCTTTAAGTATTCAGATTTGCAGACGCAGAGCACAAAGCAATCTTCAAAAGGAAATTTTCCAAACAATTGGTATCATATGCCGTCATCTAAAACTGAGCCATTTATAATGAAGATAAACTGCAAAAATCTGCTTTTTGTTTATAAGGAAAATGCCAAATGGAACGATGTGCCGTTTGGTTATGCAGAAGTTTATGTTGACGGCAAAAAAGTTGCTGTGTATAACGAAGCTGCCGCAAACGGCTGGAATAATTCGGTTGTCACGCTGATTATTGACGAAGAAACAGCCAGACTTCACGAAGTTAAAGTTATTCCGCAGAAAAATAAGGCTTTTACAATTGTGGCTTTGGGGTATTCAAAATAATGAGAAGAACTGGGCATGCTGATTTGCCGCTGCATACCGGCACAGTGCCAAGATGGCTGGCTGACCGTATGCGTGATTTGGGCACATTAATCATAGAGTCTCTTGTGCTGAACTTTGGTAAAGATGAGGTTTTGCGCCGTCTGAGCGACCCTTTGTGGTTTCAGTCTTTTGGGGCTGTGCTTGGAATGGACTGGCATTCTTCAGGTATAACCACCAGTGTGATGTATGCTCTTAAACGCGGCTTGAACCCAAGAGCGCATGAGCTTGGCATCTGTGTCTGCGGCGGCCGCGGTGTTTATTCTAGAAAGACGCCTGAAGAGCTGCTTTTTTTAAGCAATGCAACAGGCTTAGACGGCGACAGTCTTGTGCGCTCAAGCAAGCTTTGCGCAAAGGTGGATAATACCGCCGTCCTCGACGGTTTTCAGCTTTATCAGCATAATTTCATTGTGACAAATACCGGCAGCTGGGCTGTTGTTCAGCAGGGCATGAATGCACAGGCAAAAACTGCAAGGCGCTATCACTGGTGTTCGCTTGACTTAAACTCTTTTGTTGAGACACCGCACACTGGTGTTGTCGGCGAGAACCGCGGCTCAATCTTGAATCTGACTGCGCAAAATGCTTCGCCCACGCGCTCCGGCATTTTGAGCCTTACAAAAGAAGTGCCTGACAAAATTATTGCTGAGTCTGCAAAAGTGCTTGCAGCTTCTAATGTTCAGGCTGCTGTAAACGGTCAGCTTGACTTGTTTGCTGCTGAAAGCACGCCGCCTGCTATAGAAACAGCGCAAGACTATAAGACGCTCGTAATGCCTGCAAGGCATCATCTTGAAGCTGAAGACGTTGACTTAAGGCGGCTTGGCGCAGTTCTCTCACAGGCTTATGAGTCTCAGCCTGAAGATTTTGAGACTTTGCTGCTGACACCCGGTTTAGGGCCAAGAACGGTGCAGTCTCTGACGCTTGTAAGCGAAGTAATCTACGGCACGCCGAGCCGCTTCAGTGATCCTGCGCGGTTCAGTTTTGCACATGGCGGAAAAGACGGTCACCCGTTCCCTGTGCCGCTGAAAGTATACGATGAGACAATACGGGTGCTCGGCGATTCAATTGAAAAGTCAAAGCTCGGCTATGATGATAAATCTAAATGTTTGAAGCGGCTTCATGCTGCGGCTCTTAATATAGAGAAGAACTGCACGCCGGAAGCAGACTTTGATGCGGTTATTGCCCATGAAAAAGCCAACTCAAAGGCGTGGGGCGGCAGAACCATAAGCTGTAAGTAGGGTAGTGCCGCTGTATTGTTGAGCTTGATGATACTGCCAGAACATAAAAAAAGCCCCGCTGTAAACGGAGCTTTTCGATGTGCCTCGATCTAGCTGTTATTTTGCTGGCTGCCAGCCTAATGTTGCGGCAATTACAGCCTTGATGGTGTGCATTCTGTTTTCGGCTTCGTCAAAAACGTGTGACTGTGCTGATTCAAAAACTTCGTCAGTGACTTCCATTTCAGTAATATTGAATTTTTTGCCTACTTCTTTGCCGATCTTTGTTTCGAGGTTGTGGAAAGAAGGCAGGTCATGCAAAAAGATTGCTGTAGGCTTTGCCTGCTTCATAATTGCCTTATTGACCTGATAAGCTTTCAAATCTTTAATGCGTTCTGCCCAAACTTCATCAGGCTCACCCATTGAAACCCATACATCTGTATAAATGATGTCAGCGTCTTTTGCTGCTTCTGCGATGTTTGATGTGCATGTTACAGAGCCGCCGCTTTCTTTGCACCATTTCTGGCATTCGTCGCGCAGTTCCTTTGCAGGAAAATATTTTTCAGGAGCGCATGCAACAAAGTTAAGCCCAAGTTTTGAGCATACAATCGCAAGTGAGTTGCCGATGTTGTAGCGTGCATCGCCGAAATAGACTAATTTTAAGCCTTTGAGTTTTCCGTAGTGCTCGCGTATTGTAAGCATGTCAGCGAGCATCTGTGTAGGGTGGTACTCGTTTGTAAGACCGTTCCATACAGGCACGCCTGCATATTTTGCAATGTCTTCGACTATTGACTGCTCAAAGCCTCTGTATTCAATGCCTTCGTACATGCGTCCAAGAACGCGTGCTGTGTCGGCTATGCTTTCTTTTTTGCCTATCTGAGAACCTTCTGCAAGGTATGTAGTCATTATTCCCAAATCATGTGCGGCTACTTCAAAAGAACAGCGTGTGCGTGTACTTGTCTTTTCAAAAATCAATGCGATGTTCTTGCCGCGCAATGTGTCAACAGGAATGCCTTTCTTTTTTTTGTCTTTAAAATCAGCGGCTAAATCCAAAAGATAGATAATTTCTTCCGGTGTAAAATCTTTAAGAGTCAAAAAATTTCTGTTTTTTAAGTTCATGTGCCACCTCGTTTCTTTCAGTAAGAAAGAATTATATTAACACATGATTGCAAATTTGTCGAGCCAGTTGTTTCGTACTTAGCGCCCGCTTTGTACAAAAACCCAGAAATTGCAGTGTGTGCACCCGTTACCAGTTTTCGCTTTGTTGTATTAATCCTAAAAAAACACCGTTGTGCACCCGTTACAAGTTTTCGCGAAGCGGAAACTTGGTCGTTTTGCGGGTTAATCGAATATTTAGATAAATCCCAATGCAAAACACTATTGCAGAAAATTCTGTTTTTTTGTATTATACCAGTGATTTGTAATATTTGAAGTGGAGTAATTGTTATGAGCGTTATTAGCATAATTCTTCTTGTTGTTTTTGTAATCATCTGTATTTTAACAGTAGGTATTGTTCTTTTGCAGAATGATGAAAGTGACGGAATGGGCGGCCTTTTTGGTGGTGCCGGTTCACAGGCTTTCGGTTCTCGTTCGGCAAATGTACTTACTAAAACAACATATGTTCTTGTTGCTTTGTTTTTCATTACAAGTTTTGGTCTTGCACTTTTGAATAAATCTTCTGTAGCTCCAAGCCTTGAAGTTCCAAACACACCTTCACAGGAACAGAACGGCGAATGGTGGACAGAAAACGCAAATACTGAAACAACTGTAGAACAGGCAGAATCTATTTCAGCTGAATAAATTTGCTGTATGCTTAAAGTCGTAGAATCTCTGCGGGGTTTTACGGCTTATTTTTTTTGTTTCAGACATATTTGAGGTTTAAATGATTTTAGGCGAAGTTTTTTCACCAAAAACAATGTGTGTTGAACTTGAAAGCGAAGATAAAGAAGAAGTTCTTGCTGAACTTGTTGAGATTTTCGTAAGGGCAAATCCGGATATTGACCGTTCTCAGGTTCTTGCCACAGTTGTAGACCGCGAAAATAAAATGTCCACCGGCTTTTTAAAGAATGTCGCTGTTCCGCACGGCAGATCATCTTGTGTTGAGGGCATTCATGGTGTAATCGGCATTGCACGCAAGGGCATCGATTTTGATTCTTTAGACGGTGAGCCTACATATTTGTTTTTTCTGCTTATTTCGTCGCTTGACGAAAGCGAGCTTCATCTGCGCGTTTTGAAGCGCCTGTCTGAGCTTTTGGAAAAAGGCTCATTTTATGCAGATCTTTTGCAGCAGTCTTCTGCAGACGGAATGTACAAAGTGCTCTGCCGCTACGAAGACGAGCTTGTGTCTATCTGAAACTGTTCAGAGCTGTTATAAACATAAAAGGTTTGTTGTTAATTCCATTTTGAATTGACGGCAGACCTTTTTTTCTTTTAAAAGATAATTCCATTTTTTCAAATAAAATGCTTGCTTTTATTGTGTTTTAGTTCTAAATTTATGTCTGTAGGGTATCTTAATGAATCAAAATGTAATTGAGCATCTGTTTGATGTTGAGCGTGAAGCGGCAGAGCTTTTATCGAATGCCCAGACTGAATATGACAAGCGTCTGGAAGCAGCACACACTGAAGCTGATAAAAAATTCAAAGAAGCATACGAAAAAATCATAAATGAAAATGAATCTGCTTATGAAAAATCTATAGAAATGTTCAAAGAAGAACATCAGAAAGAATTGGATTTATTCTGTTCTGAAGTGAAAGACTGGCCTCAGAATACGCAGCGCTTTAATGAATTGCTTGAAAAACTGTTTTTTAAAGCTTGAGGTAGTTTTCAATGATGGATTCATCTGGTGCTGTTGAGTATATCTATGCAAAAACAAGCGGAATGCTCGCCAAGGCATTTGTCGGCAGGCGCGCAAACAAGCTGTTTCAGGCAAAAAATCTTGCCGATTTGTGGCAGACTGTCTTTAACAGCCCTGCACCGACAATTCCGGAAAATTTGCTTGCACAGTCAATAGAAAAAGAAGCTGAAAACCGTTTTCTAAAAGAATACATTTCTCTTGTTGATTCATTTGACAAGCCGGAGCCTGTGGCTTTGCAGCTGCTCCGTTCTTTTGACTATTCAAATATCAAAAAGCTTAATTTTGCATTGCGCACCGGCGAAAAAGATCTGCCTGACGTTACCAATATAGGCCGTTTTTCACAGATTAAATACAAAGCCTGGCCAAAAATTGCAAAGATGACTGAAGAAGGCTGTTTTTCATGGGTGACAGACGTTGTAGAAACAAAAGATGTGCTTGAATTTGAGCACAAGCTTGATGCGCAGTATGTTCTTGAGCTTTGGCAGGCTGTAAAGAAAACAAAAGGTGAGGCAAAAGAAGCCATTGAGGAGCTCATAAGAGAGCAGTTGATTTTAAACAATATTGTTTGGGCAATAAGGCTTAAACTGTATTATAATATGGAACCTGATGATATCCTTAAGAATCTTGCAGGTTCTGGTACTGAGCCGCTTAAGAAAGATATTCTTATCGAGCCGGTCTTAAAAATAATTAACAAGCCGCTTGATATATATTCTGAATGGACGTCATGGAATTATGCTGATTTATTGAACCCTGCTGATGATGTTACGGCATGGACAATAGATCCGCGTTATTTGCAGCGTGCGGCTAATATGAAGATTAATAAGATGGCACTGAGGATGTTTCATAAATATCCATGCTCAAGTGCAATTCTTGTTCCTTGGTTTAAGATTCGAGAACTGGAACTTGATTATATCTGTACAGCGGCTGAAGGCCTGCGGCTTGATGTCGGCGAAGAACAGACAAGAGAATTTGCCGGAGTCTGAAATTGCAAGACTCTTTAATTATAGAATAATTTGTCCGGGAGAATAAATAAATGGTTAAAACTGCTGTAATGCGGCTTATTGAACTGATGATTATGAAAGAAGATGTTGACCCAGTAATTGAATATCTGGGTAAAAAAGCTGTTTTTCAGTTTTATACACGTAATTCAGATTCTTCTTCCAGTCAGAATTCTTCAAAGGAAATTTTTGAAAATCTTCAGATTGTACGTTCTTATCTTGATATACCAGATTTGACAGATTATGAGTCTGAGCCGACTACCCCGAAAACTGAAGATTTTTCAGATGCGGCAGAAATTATCAGCGCTGTTGATGCATTGCGTGAAAAAGAAATAAAAGCAAAAGAAGAGCTAAAAAAAGTAGAAGACGCTTATAAAGAGGCTGCGGCATTTGCAAACTTAAAAGTGTCTTACAGCGAGCTTGAGCATCTTTCTTTTTTGACGATGAGAATCGGTAAAATAGACCCTGCTGTTTTAGATGACTTGCAGTTTTCTCTCGGCGAGCACGCTGTTATTATTCCTCTTGGCGACGACAAGACAAGAGTTATGGCTGCATGTTCAAGAAAATCTAGATTTGCCTTGGACAGCGAGCTCAAAAAATTCGGTTTTATTCCGCTTGAAATTCCAAAGGATTTTACCGGCGTGCCTGACGACATGCTTAAAAGCCTTAAAGAGCAGTGCGACACTGCCGCAAAAGCTCTTGCTGACGTAGGTGAGCAGCGCGCTTCTTATGCTGAGACACACAGAGAAAAGCTTCTTCTGCTTTTGCAGAGATTTTCTGTCGGCATGCAGGTACAGACTTTCCGCGACAAGCTTGAAGCCACTCAATTAGTCTACCGCGTTACAGGCTGGATTCCGGAATATGAGTCTGACAAGCTGATTAAAGAATTGGACAATCTTACAGAAGGCCGTATTGCTGTTCGGCAGTATAAGCCTGAAGAAGTTGCCGCCGTAAAAAGCGGGCGCGCTCAGGTGCCTGTAAAACTAAGACACGGAAAACTTATAAAAAGCTTTGAGGGCATGATTTTCAGTTATGCTGCGCCAAAATACGGTACTATAGACCCGACGCCGTTTGTCGCCGCATTTTTTACGCTGCTTTTCGGCATTATGTTCGGCGACGCAGGGCAGGGGCTTGTGTTTGTGCTTGCAGGTCTTTTAATGCACTTCAACATTGTGAAGGTCGGCGGCTGGAACAAGTATTCGCTGGTTTTTATTTCGATAGGTATTTCAAGCTTTATAATGGGCCTGCTGACAGGCGAGTTCTTTGCAAATGACGAGATATTGCGACCTTTCGGCTTGTTTGTTACCGGCTTGTTTGTAGGCAAAGAAAATGCATTTGCACCTATTCTTCATTTGATGCCGGGCAGCAGCAATATGCCGTTGGTTTTCATATTTTTTGGTTTTACGCTTTCTGTTGGTTTTATAATCAATTCGCTCGGTCTGATTATAAATTTTATGAATAACATTTCGCTGAAAAATTACGGCCACGCATTTTTTGGCAAAACAGGTATGTGCGGAGCGTTCTTTTTCTGGTATGTTATTGCCCTTGCTATAAGAATGGCTGCCTTCAAGCATCATATTGCCATATTTGACTGGGTTTTCATCGGCCTGACTCTGGCTGGTGTGTTCTTTGCCCATCCGCTTGAAAGGCTTGTTGCCGGTGAGCGCCCGATTTTTGACAACGGCTTTTTGGGCGCGGTCATCGAAGGGCTTGTTGAAATAATCGAGGTTATTTCAACTTATCTGTCTAATACCGTAAGTTTTTTGCGTGTAGGTGCGTTTGCTCTTGCACACGTTGTTTTGGGCTATATCATTTTTGAGATGAACAAACTGCTGGGAGGTATTGGAGGTTTAGCTGTTGTAATTATTGGTAATGTTGTAGTAATAGTTCTGGAAGGCATGATAGTTGCAATTCAAGTTTTGCGTTTGCAGTATTATGAATTCTTCTCTAAGTTTTTCAATGAAACCGGAGTTGAATTCAAGCCGTTTCAGTTCAAATATAAAGGCAAATAGATTAAGGGGTATATTATGAAGAAGGTATTTTTAGTATTGGTAATGGTTCTTGCCGGTGCTTTGTTGTTTGCAGAAGGCGAAGCTGCTCCTGCAGATACATCTTATCTTAAGTATTTTGCAGCTGCCGCAGCTGTTGGTTTTGCATGCATCGGCGGCGGCATGGCTGTAGGCAAGATTGGTTCTGCTGCAATGGGCGCAATGGCTGAGAATGCAGAGCTTTCTGGTAAAGCTTTGCCGTTTGTTGGTCTTGCAGAAGGTATCTGTCTTTGGGGATTCCTTGTTGCATTGCTTATTATTGTTATGTAAGGATTGAATTGTGCAGTATTTTGTTATCGGTGAACGGGAACTCGTTTTAGCATTTTCATTAGTCGGTGTAAAAGGTGCGGTGGCAATGAACCGTGCAGAAGCATTGGATGCTTTTAACCGCATTACCGGCAAAGGCGATGTTGTTTCCGGCGTTCCGATAACAGAAGAACGCGCAAAAATTCTGATTCTTACTGAAGAAGTGTCTGTTATGCTGGAAGAAGAGATTACTGACTGGCAGCTGTCCGGTGAATATCCTTTAATTGTAGAAATTCCAGGCATTAACGGACATTTGGAAGGTAAAAAATCTCTTACTGAAACAATCCGTGAAGCTGTCGGAATTTCAGTATAAAGTGAGTTAAAGATATGGAAGAATTTCGTTCAACGGAAATCCTTGACAAAGAGATTCAGGAAGACGCACGCCGTAAAGCTGAGAAATTATTAAAACGTGCGGATGATGACTGTCAAAAAATAATAGATGATCTCAACGAGCGTATAGAAGTTGTTTCGAAAGAAAAACAGGTTTTATATGCAGGCCGCACAGAAGCTTTAAAGAAAGACTTAGATGCAGCCCTGCCGCTTGAAAAAGAGCGTTTTCTTGTGTCTTTTATAGATTCATCAATCATTAAGGGCATTAATCGGTTTATAGACGGCTTGAGCAATGAAAAGAGAATTGCATTGCTTGAAAATCTGTTAAAGCGCTATGAATCAAAACTTGTTGATAAAAAATTAGCAATCAAATTTCATGGTTTTCAGCAAGATGAATTGAAGAAAATGTTTCAAAAGCATTTTAATAAATTGAATATAGAATCATTTGTTTCATTAAATGATGATGCTGCTAAAGAACTTCACGATGAGTATGGAATGATAATTGAGAGTACAGATAAATCGGTTCGCTGCCGGGTTACCATAGATGAGCTTATTGAAGAAATTGTTGATACTTATCGTTATGAGATTGCAGAAGCACTTTTTGGCGGGAGAATTAGTCAATGATTGAAGGCAGAATTACCAGAATCTCTGGCCCGATTGTTTATGCTGAAGGCCTTGACGGCTGCGGCTTATACGATGTAGTTGATGTAGGAAATTCAAAACTTATTGGTGAAATTATACGCCTGAAAGAAGGAAACGCCACAATTCAGGTTTATGAAGACGATACAGGAATGGCTATAGGCGAAAAAGTTGTAAGCACTAACAGACCGCTTGCACTCCGTCTTGGCCCAGGACTTATCGGTAAGATTTACGACGGTATTCAGCGCCCGCTTGAAAGCATGTACGAAGAATCTGGTGCGTTTCTGCTTCCGGGGCAGAGAAGTGCGCCTTTAGACGAGCAGAAAAAGTACCATTTTGTGCCTTTGATGAAAGCAGGCGACTCAATAAGCGCAGGCGAAGTTCTGGGCACTGTGCAGGAGACAAAGTCTGTTCTGCACAAAATTATGGTGCCGCCGCTTACTCGCGGAAAAAAGCTTGTAGAGCTTGCGCCAGAAGGTGACTACACAATCAATGAAATAATCGGTAAAACCGAATTCGGCGAGGAACTTGGGCTTACACAATACTGGCCTGTAAGAAAGCCGCGCCCTTATACTGAAAAACTTTCTGTTTCAGAGCCTTTGATGACAGGTCAGCGCGTTATAGACGTGTTTTTCCCGCTCTCAAAAGGCGGAACAGCTGCAATTCCGGGCGGCTTTGGCACCGGTAAGACTATGACGCAGCACGCTATTGCAAAATGGTGCGATGCTGATGTTATTGTCTATATTGGCTGCGGCGAGCGCGGCAATGAAATGACCGATGTTCTTACGGAATTTCCGACTTTGATTGACCCGAGAACCGGCCGTTCTTTGATGGAAAGAACAATTCTTATTGCAAATACTTCTAACATGCCTGTTGCCGCGCGTGAGATTTCGCTTTATTCAGGCATTACGTTGGCTGAATATTACAGAGACATGGGCATGGCTGTAGCAATTATGGCTGACTCTACAAGCCGCTGGGCTGAGGCTTTGCGCGAGCTTTCAGGACGCATGGAAGAAATGCCTGCCGAAGAAGGTTTCCCTGCTTATCTGCCTACAAGACTTGCCGAGTTCTATGAGCGCGCTGGCCGTGTAAATGCTTTGTGCGGCAAAGAAGGTTCAGTCTCTATTATTGGTGCTGTTTCACCGCCGGGCGGAGATTTCTCTGAGCCGGTTACGCAGCATACAAAGCGCTTTATCCGCTGTTTCTGGGCACTTGACCGAGAGCTTGCGAATGCGCGCCATTATCCGGCTATCGGCTGGATTGAGTCTTATTCAGAATATGCAGCCGAAGTACGCGAATGGTGGAACAGGCTTGACCCGCGCTGGGCAGAAGTAAGACAGCAGGCACTTGATCTTTTAAAGCGTGAGCAGCGTCTTCAGCAGATTGTGCGCCTTATCGGTCCAGATGCTCTGCCGGATGCAGACAGGCTTGTCCTGATTGTAGCTGAAATGATAAAGAACGGCTTCTTGCAGCAGAGCGCATTCGATGACATTGATGTTTATTCCGTACCGGAAAAGCAGATAATGATTCTGTCGCTGATAATGCAGTTCTATAAAAAGGCACTTGATGTTATCTCTCACGGTGCGCCGCTTGTAAAAATATCAGCTCTTACGGTTAGAGAAGATATTGTTCGAATAAAGACAACTGTTCCGAATGACCAGCTTGAAAAGATTGCAGCTGTTTCTCAGCATCTCAATGAACAGTTTGACGGTCTTGAAAAGCTGTATCGAAAGGTGGATATACGATGAAAGGAATGGAATACCGCGGCGTCAAGTCTGTTGACGGTCCTATCGTAATTGTAAAGCGGACTGACAATGTTTTTTATGGTGAAATTGCAGCTGTGCGCGACCGCAACGGAGAAAAGCGTACAGGACGTGTTATAGATGTTTCTGATGAATATGCTGTTGTTCAGATATTCGGTTCTACAAGTGGTATAGATCTTGAAAATACAACTGTGGAATTCCTTGACTCGCCGATGGAACTGCGTGTAAGCGAAGGTCTTCTCGGCAGAATTTTCAACGGTCTCGGCAAGCCGATTGACGGATACCCTGAAATTATCTCTTCAAAAAAGGTTAATGTAAACGGCTATCCGATAAATCCTTATGCGCGCGTATACCCGAGAGATTTTATTCAGACCGGCATCAGCGCAATAGACGGAATGAACACGCTTATCCGCGGACAGAAACTGCCGATTTTTTCGGGCAACGGTCTTCCGCACAATAAGCTTGCCGCGCAGATAATCAGACAGGCTCAGATCCGCAATTCAGACGAAGACTTTGTAATGGTTTTTGCGGGAATGGGCATTAAATATGACGTAGCACGCTTTTTCATAAACACTTTTGAAAAATCGGGCGTTCTTTCTAAGGTTGTCATGTTCCAGTCTTTGGCAGACGCGCCTTCAATTGAGCGAATTATTACGCCGCGCTGTGCTTTGACAGCAGCTGAATATCTTGCCTACGAAAAGGGCATGCATGTTCTTGTTGTTATGACTGATATGACAAACTATTGCGAAGCTTTGCGTGAAATTTCTACAACGCGCGGTGAAGTTCCAGGAAGAAAAGGCTATCCGGGCTATTTGTATTCAGATTTGGCTGAACTTTATGAGCGCGCCGGAAAAATCAAAGGCTCAAACGGCTCAATCACTCAGATTCCGATTCTGACAATGCCTAATGACGACATCTCACACCCGATTCCAGACTTGACCGGCTACATCACAGAAGGTCAGATTGTTCTTGACAGGGAGCTTTCGCAGAAGGGCACATACCCGCCTGTTGCAGGTCTGCCGAGCTTGAGCCGCCTTAT
>CAMJMF010000051.1 GCA_946406925.1 uncultured Spirochaetales bacterium
CCGCAGATGTGCCTATCCACAGACCGCAGATGTGCCTATCCACAGACCGCAGATGTGCCTATCCACAGACCGCAGATGACTGCACCTTCCGTGTCACAAATCTTTCCGGCTCAGTCTGAACAGGAGAGGATTCAGCTCCTCGAGCGGTACATAGGCCGCTCGTAAGAACAGATATCTTATAGCAAATATTTCAAAATCTCATCATCAGCCATCTTATTAGCAATTTCTTCATAAATTGCATTCTGATATGTATTCAAAATGATTTCTACTTCTTTTATTTCTTCCTCTGAAAGATTAAATGACTCTGTTTTTGAATGCATCTTCTGAAATGTTTCTAGATACAATTCAATTTCAGTTTTCAATTCGTCTAACGAATTGCAAGATTTAAGAGAAGCTTTTATATCTGGAATTTGTTTAAGTTCCGTCAAAACTCTATGATATAAATCTGCTATATCCACTTTTTGTTCATCATCCATACATGTTTCCCATAAGGTGTAACAACTGAATAAATTATTTAAGAGATACCTGATTCTTTCCAATCCTTCAAAACTATCGATGTCCTTTTGAGAAATTTGATCTAACCTGGTTTTCCTTAGGAATTTCCTTTCCATTACATCAAAATATAAAAAGGATTCATTATGCAAACAAAGAGATTCATTTATTGCTTTGAACTTATATTCCCTAAACCTGTTATTTTCCAACACTCGCCTCTCTGTAAGGTGAAAGAAAACATCTGATTCTAGTTCAAGAACTGTTAAAATTTTTCTGTTAGGTTGTTCTTCCTTCGGTGTATAATTTGAAAGAATTATAATTTCATTGTTTTTTGCAAATTCTTTTAGTTTTGTTAGCAATATGAAAAGTTCAACTTCATCGTTTTCATTGTTCATTAAAGAAGTCAGATTTTCAAGAAAAACTATTTTTACATCATTTGAATTGGCATGATATGAAATGTCATTTTCAAGGATTTTCCAGTTAGTAATAGGATTATATTGAAAATATAATGATGCTTCATAAAAACTGCTTAATTTCTCTTGTATCGCATTAAGATCTTCTTTTTTGCATAAACCACTTATCAATTTACGAAAAGAAACTTTAGAAATAATGGATAACAAGAAGACGCCCATTTTTCTTATTGATGTTCTGGTTGTATATACCAATCCTGTAATCTTTTGATTCACAGAAATAGTTTCTATAAATTGAGAAAATAATGACATCGAACATGCCGGCTCATCTGCAATTGTTATAACTTGTCCTGGTTTTATTCCTTCTGTTGCAGCATCAACAGCATCAATCCCAGTAAGAATTCCATTGTTTGTTCCCCTTAATTTGAATCTTTCTTCTATAAATGAAATCAAATCGTTTGCCAATGCTTTTGTATTCGTTACTGTGTACTCATTCATTGCATTTTCTCCTGCGTTTTTCTTAACGCATAAACCGTTTTCTTTCCGGGAACATAACAGTCGTAGTACTCTATCGTGTCACCATATTCGATTTTGACGAAACAATAGTAGTATTCGTCGTCAGGTTCACATTCCAGAAAGTAAACATTACCGTCGGAATCTTTATAAGAGCCTTTGTCATTTTCTACCATATATCTGGCGGCTTCGAGTGAATCAACTGTACCGATATGCCTCCAAACGGTTTCCTCTGTTTCCCAAATACAGGCATGAAACTCAATTTTTTCTGTTGGCACTTCTATAGGATAAGGTGGCGGCGAATTAAGATATGTAGCAATCCAGATTTTATATTCCATAGATTAGTCTCCTTTTGGTGGTAATTTTAAACCGCGTATAAGTCTGAAAACTCTGGCAAGCTTTGCTTTTGTTTCCACCAAATACGGTTCATTTAAATCTTCAACCTTCCAGATTTCATCATAATCTTTTGAGCTGTATTTCTTTAGCAATTTGAATTTTTCATCCAAAAACTCAGTCCAGATTGGAGATCCTGAATTATATTTAACACATAAAGACTCGATGCTGTCGCAATATGATTCAATTTTATCCAGCATTTTCTTTGAGAGAGGAATAATCTTTTTCTGTCTGTCGTAATTTCTGTGTGTAAGGTAGAATGTCATCTCGGAAAGTTCTTCTTCACAGAAATGCAGCAAGCAAGCGTATTCATAGTCGCTGTACCATTCGGGCGATTTTTCTTCTTCTGAATATTTGTTTAATTTTTGCTCAAAATAGTAGCGATCAACATGACTTACTTTTTCTTTCCAAGCTTTTCGTTCATAGTTATATTTAATAAAAAGACCGGCTTCATAATAATGAGGAGTGTTTCCTGAAGTCTTTTCACCATTCATGAAGATGACTTCCTCAAAATACATATGATAACTACTGTCCTGCAAATTCCAGCAGATTCGTTTTGACTTTCCAAGATTTTCTTTAACAGGAACAACATTCGTCATTTCTTTTATGAAAGCGCAGAACAGGTCATAAAGGTTCACAACATTTTTGAGCGGATAATCCAGAATCAAGAAAAACAAAATCCTTGTTTCATCATTTTCTTCTTTTGTTGCAAAAATTGCGTAATTTTCTTTCTGAATAATAGCTGTTGTAAACTTTACTTCTGGATTAAGTCTATAAACATTGCTGAATTCTTCTGAAAAAAGCTGGATTTCTTCCTGCGTTGAATCTCTGAAACTAAATGACAAATCAACCATAACCTACTCCTTAATATCAAGCACATTATATAAAACACCTTTCTCATTTTTTGAGAAATGCAAATTATATTATATGGTTGTACTTTTTTAGAAGTTCAGGAGGCTTCAATGCTTATTAAGAAATTTTATATTATAAAGACAGGGCATACACATCCAGAAGATAACAAAAAAATCTATTGGTATGAAGACATCGACCAAAATGAAGGTGAATATGGCTATAAGTGGTATCAGGAAAGACCTTCCGGGTATCCGATATTTACAACTTTTGGAGAAGCCGAAGAAGCCTGCATGAGAGACTGGGAAGGTCAGCTATTTGAAGGCTTTGAGAACTATGCAAAGATTCTGGAATATACCTATAACGATTTAGAAGGTTTTAAGCTAAGTCATGAATGGCTTTATTCTCACGAAGAAGCAATAAGACAAAAAATTGATTCTGTATATACATATGGAAGAATCTCTGACAAATCATATTTAAAAGAGTCAGACATACATTTGCAATACAAACCTTTGAATATGTATTGTATTGGATATTCATGCATAAAAAAAACTTCCGGTGAATCACTTAATAATTCTTTTATAAAGAAAATTGATGAGTGTTATGGAATGACTTATGAAGAAGCACTCAATAACAGAGAGGATATAAAGACAAGACTAATTCAAAAATTAAAACTTGAAATGGAAGATGATTTTATTTTATCTGACTTCGATATTATTAAAGCAGATGCTCCTGAATTTGAAAAACTCCTGCATAACGATTTAATAGCTTCTATAGAACAAGGATTTAATGAAATTACTTATTTATTAAGAAATATGTTTATTCCTTTTGCATTAATAGCAAAAAAGCAATTTGTATTTTCTTTTGAAGAATCAGAACGGTTAAAAAAAGATTTGAACATATATGATGCATCTTATGCACATTTTGTTGAACTTGTCAGTCTGCTTTCTAATGAGAAAAAACATAAGCTCTTAGAAAATCAAACTTTTGTAAGCGGCTTAGCACAAAAAGTGAATGACATTTCACAGCAATTCAATAATATCAAACTAGAATCAAATGAAAACGAATCAGCAAAGAAAATTTGCGCGGCGTATTATGACTATATGGAAATAGTCCATAAATTATCTTTTACTCCAGCTCAATCTTAATCTCGATATAAAACTCGTCCTCTTTAAGATTGGCAACCTCAGCAAAAGACATGCGCCCTTCATCAATCAAACAGTAAAACGGATATGAAGTATTCTCATACATAAGTTGCCGTATAGGAAGACTGCCTTCTTTATTCAGAACCCAATCATCTTGTGTGAACGGATGTTTTTTGCAGCTGTGTTCGGTTGCAATTACGCATGAGATTTCATCGCCATTCGGTAGAGGAAGCGCACAGCAAAGTTTGGCTTCTATACTGTAATCTGGATAATCTTCTGCCAGTGCATCCATCTTCTTTTCAAGATTACGAATTCGTTCTACAAGTTCCAGATATTTTTGATGAGAAATATCGCTTGCCATTAACAGTTTCTGTTTGTTTTCTTTTGTCCATTTGAATTTTCCGTCGGCATTTAATATCTGGTTATCTCGATTCTTCCGGATTTTCCAGAAGAATTTATGTTCTTTTTCATACACTTTATTTGCATTCTTTGTTGCAGGATGAAAATAATCAGATTCTGCTGTACTCTGGATATCTATTTTGATTTTCTTCATATACTATCTCCGTTGCATTTTGGCTTATTCAAGTTCAATCTGAATATCAAAATAAAAATTATCTTCTGTCAGTTCAGAGGTTTCTTTTAAAGACATTCGCCCTTCATCAATCAGGCAGTAAAAAGGATATGAAACTTTTTTATCATTTAACCCCCGAATAGGAATATGACAGTCCTTATTCATAATGAAATCCTGTTGTTCAAAAGGATGGCCTTTCCAACTGTATTCTGTTACAATTTCGCAATAGAATTCATCATCATTCGCAAGAGGAACAAGACAGACAAGACTTGCGTTAATGCAATAATCAGGATAATCATCTGCAAATATAGAAATCTTCTTTTCAAGTGAACGGATTTTTTTTACAAGTTCCAGATACTTTTCGTGAGAAACATCACTCACTTTCAAAAGCTTTGCAATGTTTTCATCTGTCATCTTGAATTTATGGTTTTCATCTCTAATCTGCTTCCGACGGTTTTCGCGGATTTTATCGCAGAATTTTTCTTCTGTCTTTATCAGCTTTTGTGCATACTTTGTTCCTGGGAAAAAATAAGGAGTCTGCCATACATACTGAATTTCTTTCTTGATTTTCTTCATATTTCACCTCACAAAAATGATTTTACAACATTAGTTTCTCATTTTTTGAGAATCATCTATGCTATTCTATAAACATGCAGATTTTGATAACTAAAAACTGATTCAGGGGTAATCAACATGGAAGATGATATTTTAAAAGAGCTTCTTAACAGTTTTGAAAAACTGGATGATTTGATGCAATCCATGCTAAAAAAAGCAGCATCTATGAAACAGACTGAGAATAACATCACCAACGAACAGATAATCGCACTGTTTCCATCAAAAGCAGAGCGCGATTATCTTATGAAAATCAACTGGCAGTTCAGCGACCGAGACCGTGAAATTCTCTATCGTTATCTTGTCTTAAAAGAAGATCCCTCATACGAACATGATTATGTTACTATTCCTTTTCCGTTCCGCAGTGGTGATTTGGTTTATGTTATAGGAGAAGAACAGCGAATAGGGGTATTTTGCAGCTGGAAAGATGATGAAGATTTTTCTGAACCTGACGGTCGAATAAAAGATTTCGCAGATTGGATAGATGCTGGCAGTACACGAGTTGAGTTTCTTGAAAAAAATGGAAAGTTTTGTCATGAACATCCCTATGCGTATAATCTTGAATATGCAAAGTTGCCAGAGGAGTCTGACAAAAGTATACGAACAATAAAAGACAATCCATATAAATACGCACTAGAAATTGCATCTGAATTAATTCGCGGAACAAACAGTTCTATTGAGTGTCTTCAAATGTACTGCGAAGAATATGCAAAAAGTTTCAAAAAATAGGGCGGGCTTGAGGACACAATCCTGGTTTTTTACATTATTCAGAAATTCTCACATAAAAAGTACCGCTGACACTTCACTGTCTTTTCAGTTTTTCAGAATCATAAGGCACTCGGTGCGGTAGCTTCAGTTTTTATGTTGCGTGAGTTTCGGTTTTCTACTATAGTATAGGCATGAAAAAGAATCTTATTCCTGTAACCCTGCTCACCGGTTATCTTGGTGCAGGCAAAACAACCCTTTTGAATTACATTCTTAACAATCAGAAGGGATACAAAGTAGCGGTTATCGTCAATGACATCGGCGAAGTAAACATTGACGCAAGTCTTATTGCAAAAGAAGCGAGCATTGTTGAAGAAGACAAAGATTCTGTTGTGCCTCTTCAGAACGGTTGTATTTGCTGCAACTTAAAGACCGACTTGATGAACCAGATCATCAAATTGTGCGAAACACATAAATTCGACTACATCTTAATTGAAGCAAGCGGAATCTGCGAACCGATGCCGATTGCTCAATCTATAGAAACCTTAAGCGGAATTACCGGCGACAGAAGTGTTCCGGCTGTGTGCAAGCTGGACAATATTGTTGCAGTTGTTGATGCACTGCGCCTTGTAGATGAATTTGCAGGCGGCAACAGCCTCTTGAAGAAAGACCTTGAAGAGACCGACATTGAAGCTCTTTTGATTCAGCAGATTGAATTCTGCAACACAATTCTGATTAACAAAACTGACCTTGTTACACCTGAACAGCTTGCCATTGTCAAGAAAGTAGTGCGCACTTTGCAGCCGACTGCAAAACTGATTGAAACACAGAAAGGCGTTGTAGATCTTAAAGAAGTTCTTGGAACAAACGCCTTTGACTTTGAGAAAGTTTATTCAACAGCAGGCTGGATAAAAGAGCTTGAAGAACACGACAAGCACGAACACGAAGACCATGACCATGATGAGCATGAGCACGAACATCATGAGCATCACCATGACGAGCATGATCATGATCACGAGCATGAAGAACATGAACATCATCACGAGCACCATCATCATGACCACGATCATGATGACGGAAAAGACCATTCACACTGCGACCATGAGCACGGCCACTGCTGCCACGATCATGGAGAAGGCCACCAGCATGGTGACGAATTCGGCATCAGCACATTCGTTTATTATGTGCGAAAGCCCTTTGACCGCATGAAGCTTGAAAACTTTGCGTCAAACTGGCCGAATTCGGTTATCCGCGCAAAGGGCATTGTCTGGTTTGCTGACGACAACGATGAAGCTTTTGTGCTTGAGCAGGCAGGCAAGCAGATTACAGCTTCTTATTCCGGCGACTGGATGGCAACCGCACCGAAAGGCCAGATTAAGAAAGCACTGGCAAGCGACCCTGAATTTGCAAAGAACTGGGACGAAAAACTCGGCGACAGAATGGTTAAGCTTGTATTTATCGGACGCAATATGGATAAATCAAAAATTATTACCGCACTCGATGAATGCACAGTAGAGCCGAACATCAGATAATTTTACGGCTGTTTCAATTTGAAGCAGCCGCACTTTTAAAAGGAGGGTTCAATTGAAAAAGTTTATAACAGCTTTTGCGCTGACCGCTTTATTGGTTAGTCTATGCACATCTTGTGCGACAGCATCTAAATCAAAAAAAGCAGAAGAACCTGTTGTTGAAAATGTAAACGTAAAGGGAATTTGGGTAAATCTTAGTTCTGATGACCAGGAATTTATAAAGGCAATTGCCGGCAACAACAATTTTGAGGACATCGGTCTTTGGTTTAAACCGAAAGGCATTGCGCAAATCATTTTTAAGGCGAACGGCACATATTACACAAGCAATATAGAAGAATCCATGCTGAAATACAAAGTTTCAGGCGCGGGCCTGTCGCTTAAATTCCCTGACGGAAGCATCATAAAAGGTATTGTCAAAATCAACGGAAGCCAGATGACATACACCGTTCCAGACACACCGCCGTTAGTGCTTACAATGACAAAGTACACCGGCCCGGAGCCAAAAATTCTAAACTAAGTATAGATATATAGACAGACTTGTCTTAAACAGGAGGAAATTATGAAGAAGATTATCGGCTTAATGCTGATTATTTCACTTGCACTTTGTCTTTGTGTTTCTTGCGGAAGCGCAAAAAAGGCACAGCCTGCAGCAGAAACAGCTGAAAACGTAAAGACTGAAGCACCGGTTGAACAGAAAAACCAGCAGGTTGCAGATGTTGATCTTGTGGGCAAATGGATTGACTGGACATACAGCAACGGCAAAGTAGAAAACAGAGGTTTGTGGTTTACAAACAGCGGCAAAGTCTACATTCTTACAAAAGAAGGCAAGACTTACTACTATTCAAACGATGCAAAAGATACAATGTCTTATGCTGTTTCAGGCAACAGACTTACAATGACAGCCGAAAACGGACAGACTGTAGTTAATCTTGTAAGCATCAAAGATGATGTTCTTTCTGTAGAAAATCCAAGTGATTCAAGTGAAAACATAACACTGAAAAAATCTAACATCATTCCGTCTTTGAAAAAAGCAAAGACAGCACCTGCAGATGTTAATGTTCTGGGCATGTGGCTTAACACAAGCTCAAAAGGCGGCACCTTTGACGACGAAGGTCTCTGGTTTGCAGACAACGGCAAGATTTATCCGCTTGTTAAATACAACGGCGTCTGCTATTACAGCGATGACCCGAATTCAGTTATGTCTTATAGCGTTGCAGGTTCTTTGATGACAATTACTTTTGCAGACGGAGACACCGTAACAACAAACGTAAAAATCAACAACAACAAGCTTACAATGCTTGATTTGAAGAAACTTAAAGGCGAAATGACACTGACTAAATTCAGCGGCCGTGTTGAACGCCTTACTACAAAATAAGCGCTTATCATAAGCAGACAAAAAAAAGCGGAGCCACAGATTGCAGACTCCGCTTTTTTTTATGCCCTGAAAGGCAACAAAAGACTAAACGTTGAACTTGAAGAAAATTACATCGCCGTCTTGAACAACATATTCTTTGCCTTCAATGCGGTATTTTCCAGCTGCCTTAATTTCAGCTTCACTGCCATATTTTACAAGGTCATCAAAAGCGTAGGTTTCTGCCTTGATAAAGCCTTTCTCAAAGTCTGTATGAATTACACCGGCTGCTTTTGGTGCTGTGTCTCCGGCATGAATTGTCCATGCGCGGCACTCATCAGGACCGGCTGTCAAGAATGTGCGCAAGCCCATAAGGTGATAGGCTGCACGTGCAAGAACAGAAAGGCCGCTCTCTTTAAGCCCAAGCTCGCCAAGGAATTCCTGACGCTCTTCAGGGCTGCCCATCTCGGCAAGCTCTGCTTCAAATTTTCCGCAGATAACTACAACATCAGAGTTTTCTTCTGCCGCAATCTTCTTTACAGTTTCAATATAAGCATTGCCGTTTCTTACGCCGTCTTCATCAACATTGCAGACATACATCTGCGGTTTCATCGTGATAAGATGGCAGTCGTAAACAGCTTCTTTTTCATCATCAGTCAGTTCTGCAATTCTGGCTGCTTTTCCGTTTTCAAGCAGAGGCTTTATCTTGTCTAAAGCGCCTAAAACAACAGCAGCTTTTTTCTGCTCGTCTTTGCCCATAACGCGGCTTGCACGCTGAGCTTTTTCAATGCGCTTGTTTACGGTGTCCAAGTCTGCAAAAGCAAGTTCCATGTTGATTGTCTCAATGTCATCAGCAGGGTCTATTTTATTATTAACGTGAACAATGTCAGGGTTCTCAAAACAGCGCACAACATGAGCAATAACACCAACTTCGCGGATATTTGCAAGAAACTGGTTGCCCAAGCCCTCTCCTTTTGACGCGCCTTTTACAAGACCTGCGATATCTACAAATTCAACTGTTGCAGGAACTTTTCTTTTTGTCTCGAATTTCGCGGCAAGATAGTCGAGTCTTGGATCTGGTAAATCGACAATGCCGATATTAGGATTAATTGTACAGAACGGATAGTTTGCTGCTTCTGCCGGTGCAGAAGTTAATGCCGAAAAAATTGTTGACTTACCGACATTCGGCAAGCCTACGATACCACAATTTATAGCCATTATGCTTTCCTTATAAATGAACTAATGGAAGTATAATGAACTTAAGGAAAAATTGCAAACTAGGTTTTGAATTTGGCGGCTTATGAAAAAATATGCTATAATTGCAGACAGAGGTGAAAATGTCATACGAAACAGTAATGGAACAAATTAAAGCGCTTCCCGAAGAGTGTCTTGATGATGCTTCAAAATATATAGATTTTCTTCTATATCAGTATGGACTAAATAAAATGAATTCACTTATGGAAACCGAAGAAGAATTTAACAAGAAAATGCAGAAAGGCTATGATGACAAGGCTCAAGGGCGTGTAAAGCCTCTTAAAGAAGCGTTTTCTGACATAAAAAAACGGTTCGCATAATGGAATTCAAAGTTGTAGTTTCAGAGCAAGCGGAAAATGACCTTGCTAATATCTATTCATACATTCTTAATGAATTGAAATCGCAAATCAATGCTGACGCTGTGCTTGGCAGGCTGTACACAGCAATGGAAAATTTAAGTTTTACAGCGGGAAGTCATCATCTTTATCCAAATGAGCCATGGCATTCTCTTGGAATTCATTATTTTTCTGTAAACAATTATTCGATTTTTTATATTGCTGATAGCAACGAGGATAATCCTGTTGCAACAGTAATCCATGTTGTGTACGGAAAAAGAGATTTAGATAGAGTATTAAATGAAAATAATAGATAAGAACAAAGACTTTTTGTGGAGATTTTTATAAAAAAGATTACTGTCAAGTGTGTAATCCCTCGTTAAAAAAAACTCACCAATAGCGGCTTTTATCGCTGTCCTACAAAGGAGAAAAGAACCTCTTGATAGAGTTTTTTTCTCCTTTAAGTTTCATTCATTCTTGGCGGCTTCCAGGAGTTTCCAGTATTCGCCTTTTTTGGCGAGAAGCTCGGAAGGAGTTCCGCTTTCTATGATGCCTTTGCGGTCAACAACAAAAATGCGGTCGGCATTTGCTATAGTAGAAAGGCGGTGCGCAATTACAAAAGAAGTTCTGCCCTTAAGCAGCGCCGCAATACCCTTCTGCACAAGCAGCTCGGTCTTTGTATCAATGCTGGACGTAGCTTCGTCAAGAATAAGAATCTTGGGCTTAGAAATCATTGTACGGGCAAACGCAAGAAGCTGTCTTTGTCCATTGCTGAGCTCGCCGCCGCGCGCCGTCAATTTGGTGTCATAGCCGTCTTTCAAAGAGTTTATAAAATCATCAGCATGAACAGACTTTGCTGCTTCGATTATTTCCTCTTCTGTAGCGTCAAGTTTTCCGTATTTGATATTATCTCTTATAGTGCCGGAAAAAATGTAATTGTCCTGAGTCATAATGCCCATCTGACTACGCAAGTCTGCAAGTTTCATGTCACGCACATCAATTCCGTCTATAAGAATGTGCCCGCCCTGAATGTCGTAAAACCTTGAAATAAGATTTACAATCGTAGACTTGCCCGCACCAGTCGGGCCAACAAGCGCAATTGTCTCGCCCGGCTTTATGTGAAAGCTCACGTCCTCAAGAATGTTGACAATCTTTGAGTTGTCAAGCTCAGTAACATTGTTTGGGTTATTCGGGTTGCCTGCCGCATCATAGCGGAACGTTACATGCTTGAACTCAACCTCGCCCTTTATGGTGTCTACAGCAACTGCATCTTTTTTGTCGGTTATTGTCGGCTTTGTGTCGAGAATCTCGAAAATGCGCTCGGCTCTAGAAACGCAGGTAACAACCTGATTGTAGAACTGGCTCAAGCCCTGAATCGGCTGCCAGAACATTCCGATATACGCGCTAAACGCAAGAAAAGTACCTATAGAAACGCTTTCAATGCCCATAACTTTGATGCCGATCCAGTACATAGCAAAAATGCAGAGCCCCCACGAAAAGTCGATAATCGCAAAGTTTCCGTCTGCCCAGCGGCAGGCGTTCACAAAACTGTCGCGGTCTTCATCAGCAAGCTGCCTGAAAGTGCGGTTAGTTTCTTCTTCAGCAGAAAAACTCTGCACAACTTTTATGCCGGAAAAGTCTTCGCTTATGAAAGCGCACATATTCGAGCACTTCTTTGAGTTTATCTTCCAATATTTGTGGCTGTTCCGCGAAACTACAGCGACACCAACCATCATAAGCGGCACACCGACAAGAGCTGCACAGGCAAGCTGAGCGTTTTTTGAGAACATAATTGCCGCTACAGCAATAATCGTTATGAAATTCGGTATAAGGCTTGTGATTGTGTTCTCAAGCACGTCCTTAAGCGAGTTTACGTTGCCGACAATACGCGCAAGAATTTTGCCGCTTGGTCTTGAGTCAAAAAACGCAAGGTCTAGTTTCTGAATATGCTCGTAAAGTTCCTGCCTTATTTCCTGAATAACATGATTCGTGAGTTTTGACATTATGAGCATTCGAATTTTGATTGTTCCAATCATTATAAGATTGAGCGAGACAGCAAGTGCCATAAACATAAAAAAGCCTTTTATGTTCTTTGCGGCAATGTACTTGTCTATAGCCTGCTCTATAAAAATCGGGTTTATAAGCGCAACGAATGTTCCGATTGCCATAAGAAACAATACAATCAGAATCTTCCATTTGTACTTAAGAAGATAAGACAAAAGCCGCGTTATGGTCTTTATTTTTGGAACATCGCTTATCTGTTCGTCTTCTTTATATGAATTAGCCATTATTTTCTCCGTATTGTGTCACGTAGGTTTCGTAATACAGTCCGTGACGGGCAAGCAGCTCGTCATGCGTGCCCTCTTCCGCAATGTGCCCGTCCTCAAGCACGATTATCTTGTCAGCTTTTTTTACTGAACTTATGCGGTGCGCAATGATGATTTTGGTCATGCCGTGCATTTCGTTCAATGTATGCTGAATCTTTTTCTCTGTTTCTGCATCAAGTGCCGAAGTTGAATCGTCAAACACGATAATCGGTGCATTTCTGGACATTGCGCGCGCCATTGTAAGACGCTGCTTCTGTCCGCCGGAAAGTCCGACACCGCGCTCACCGACAACCGTTTCTTCGCCGTCTTCCATTTTTGAAACGAACTCGTTGCTTGCAGAATCGTCCATTGCCTTTTTTACAGCTTCTTCAAGCAGGCTGTCTTTTTCGCCGAGCTTTACGTTTCCGTTAATTGTCTCTGAAAACAGGAATACGTCCTGCATTACAATTGAGACCGCGCGCCGAAGCTGCTTCAGGCTCATGTCGCGGATATCGATTCCGTCTATTGTGATTGAGCCCGAACTGACGTCATACATGCGCTTAAGCAGGTTTACAAGCGTTGTCTTGCCGCTGCCTGTAGAGCCCATAATGCCGAGCGTCTGACCGGCGTCAATGCTGAAGCTAACGTCTTTCAGAATCGGTGTGCCGGTTTCTGAATTGAAGCATACATGCTCGTATTTGATGCTGCCTTTTATGTCTGTGCCTTTTTCGGCGGCACCGTCTTTCTCTTGAATCTGCGGAATTTCGCTGTAGATTTTGTCGATTCGCATAATGCTTGCCTTGCCCTGGCTGAAGCCACTTGTGAGCCAGCCGAGCATTTCCATCGGCCAGACTATGTTCATAGAATACTGAACAAAAGCCGTAAGTTCGCCGAGCGTCAGCTTGTCCTGCATGGCGAACATTCCGCCTGCAATCAGAATCGCAATCGGCACCAGGTACCTGAACATCTGAAGAATCGGGTGATAGCGCACGAAAATCCGCGAAATCTTGTAGTTGAGCGAATAATACTTTGCGTTGTGTATGCTGAACTTCTTGATTTCGAACGGTTCGCGCACAAAAGATTTTACCGTACGCACAGCGTTCAAGTTTTCCTGTGCTGTGTTGTTCAGAACCTGCGTCTCCTGCCCTATCGATTCAAACACCGGTCCGAGGTGTTTTTCCATTGTAAGCGCAATTGCAGCACAAATAATCATCGACACAGACGGAATAATCGCAAGCCGCCAGTTCATTCTGAACATGCAGAACATGATAAAGCTGACATGCACAATTACTTCGCTCAACAACATTCCGATATAGGTGAAAAGACCCCAGATGTTAGAGCCGTCGTCAAAAAGGCGCGACATAAGCTCGCCCGAATTCATCTTGTCAAAGAAATTTGCAGAAAGTGTCTGAATCTTTGTGAAAAAATCCTTGCGCACGTTCATGCCGATCTGGCTTCCTGCCCAGTCACAGCAGAATTCTCTTGTATAGCCGAGCAGCGCTCTTAAAATACCGATTCCAAGCAGCGCAAAAAGGAAAAACTCCAGATGCGTTGTGTCCTTTCCAATTAAAACGTCGTCAACAATGTGCATTGAAATCTGCGGCGAAAGCATATCAAGCCCTACAAACACAATATTGATAAAAATCACGAGTATATAGAAAGGAAGCACAGGTTTAACAAACCTGAAAATATTCAGTTTAAGATTCTGTTCCATAATAATTAGAAGTAAACCATATCTCAATTCAATTTACAATAAACTAACACTTTAAAATTTAGTTCTGCGGGTTCGGGCGTCTTCTGCTTAATGAGATTCCGTCTCCGCGTTTTATGAATTCGGTTTCAAATTCTTTGTTGTCACGAAGGAAGGTCACATATTTACGGATTTTCTTCACGAGCATTACGGTGTTTCTGTTGCACTTTAAGTGCGGGTCTTCCACCATGCCGTGAAACGAGAGATTGTCGCTGACGATTACACCGCCCGGCGCAAGGTTGTGCTTGTATTT
>CAMJMF010000052.1 GCA_946406925.1 uncultured Spirochaetales bacterium
TCGGAGATGATTTTGTAAAGCCGCGTAATTTAATCAGATGCACCAAAGGCCGTTATAAGCTCGCCAACATTTTTCCGGAAAAAAGCCTTGATGTCTGCATTTATGGTCTTCCTGTAGAAAACGAATATGCAAAAATCTTTCCGGTTTTTTACACCAGCCACGGATATGATGTTTTTCCGTCTTATGGAAACGATGAATATGAGAACCAGCCTGAAAAAATTGAAAGCGGCGGCCAGGACATTTTTGCGCCTTCGTTTTCTGTGTTTTATGAAAACTGCAAAAAAGAAACCGATAAAAAGCGCGCTTCATATGCAAAATCTATTTTTGCAGAAATAGTTGAAGAACGCTGCATGTATTCCTACCGTTGGCTTAAAGAGGTTCCCAATTCGCAATATTTGTATGAAGCTGTTGAAAGGCTGAACGGCAAAAATGTATAAAAAAGGCTAATCATTTCTGATTAGCCTTTCTAGCGGCAATGGGGCTTGAACCTATGACCTGCCGGATATGAGCCGGATGCTCTACCAACTGAGCTATGCCGCCGTAATGTCTGGCATATTACATGAATCAAAAAAAAATGTCAAGCTGTTTGAACGGGCTCTAGTATTTTTCTCAAAAAAGGCGCGGCTGATTAAGCTGGCAGCGGCAGCAACCTTTATAGTAAATCCATTTATGTTTGAAAAACCTTTTTCGGTTGATTTGCTGATTTTGTTTAGCGTTTTCTTAAATATTTTTCTTGAAAAACCTTAAAATGCGATTTATACTTAGAGGAAAGGTTCACGGAAGAGCCTTCTGTTTTTTTCGGTTTTTGTGCCTGTAGGGGGTGGTACTGCGTAAAAAAAGATTAAAACAGAACGTAAGTGCCGTTTCAGCCTGCTGCAACTAAGGAAGGAGTTTTGCTATGAAAAAGACCGCTATTGTACTTGCATTATTACTTGTTGTTTCTGTGTCTGTATTTGCTTTTAAAAACGAATCAGAGTACAGCTACAGAAATATTCCACTTCAGAAAGTGTATAACAACCAGAATGGGTATATTGCTTTGTTTACGCTTGACGGCTATAAGGTTTCAAAGTCTTATCTGCCTGTTGACTGGTTCCGTTTTGGAGATAACCGCGGACACGTTATTGCTTTGCCAAAAGGATGCTATCCTTATATGACAATTGTCTACAAGAATAACGAATTCCAGTATGTTACTCTTGCTGTGCCGAAAAATCCGGCTGATCCGTTCTGGGGCACTCTGCCGGCTGGAACAAATCTTAAAGAAAAATTTGCAGTCGAGAAATTCCAGATTGACTAATTTTTTTGGTCTGCATTGAGTGCAGATCTCGTATAAAGCAGGGCGGCAGTTTTACCGCCCTCTTTTTTTTATAAAAATCGCAAATCTACTTGAACAAAAAAAAAGAATATGATACATTCTTAACCGTTGAATTAACGGGCCATTAGCTCAGCTGGTAGAGCAACAGACTCTTAATCTGTGGGTCGACGGTTCGAAGCCGCCATGGCTCAAAAAGCTAAATCCTTACATAAAAAGGGATTTAGCTTTTTTTATTTTAAATGAGCAGACTGCGAAAAACAACTGTTAGCAGACTGTTAGTAAACAAGCAACCCTAGAAATGCTGGAGCTTGAAACTCTAAAAAGCTAAACCCTGAAAGTTTAGAAGGAGTGTTCTTGCGGACGGTATATCTTTTTAAGCGGAACGGCGGCTTTTATTACGCCCAATTTCGTGACCCGGTAACACACAGAATCACAAAAACCCTTTCTACACACACAACAGACTATGCGCAGGCCATGTCTAAAGCCTATGAATTTATGAACAGCGATAAATTCGCGGTGAAACAGACAGAAGCGGCGCGCATAATGACCCTTTTAGGCACTTCAAAGCTTACTGTAAATGACCTTTTGGCAATCAAGATGCTTTGTGAAAGACTGCTTTTGAATACCAATGCAGTTTCCGGGGCTTCTCTTGAAACACAATCCGTGGCTTTTAATGCACCGACAAACAGACCCACAGATTTTTTTGCTAACATTTTATCTGTGGGTGAACAAAAACCAAAAACAAAACACAAGCTTCTCGATTTTCTTACAAACTTCTGGGATTATGAAAAAAGCGATTATGTACAGGACAAGCTTGCACACGGAAAGAAAATCGGCAAGCGACATTGTTATGAAATGACAAGGAATCTGCTTTACTGGCGCGATTTTTTCAAACAGTCTGAAACAGTCGAGGAACTGACACCAGAACGGCTCAAGGATTTTGAAAAGTATTTGAGAAACCGCAAGACAGCAAAAGGCAGCGGAACGCTCTCAACCGTAACAATGGACAACATAATTAAGACCGGCTCAATAGCTTTCAAGTGGGCGGTCAAAGAAGAATACATACAAAAATCGCCATTTGACAGGCTGACAGTTTACTCAAAAGAAAACCGCGAGCGCGGAATCCTCACAAATCACGAAGTTGCAGAACTGTTCAAGCGCGGAGAATGGAAAGACGAAAGGGCAAGAGTTGCAAACCTTGTAGCCATGACAACAGGCTTAAGATGCGGCGAAATTCTCGCCCTGCGCTTCTGCGACTTGGAAGAAAACCGAATACAAGTGCGCCACGCCTGGAGCGAAAAAGACGGCTTGAAAACACCAAAGAACGGCAAATCGCGCATTGTTCCTCTCCTGCCTGCAGTGCGCAAAGAACTCTTAAAGCTTGGAATGCAGAACCCTCACAACGTCAAAAGCACGGAGCGTTTCATCTTCTTTGGCTCGATACCGGAAAAGCCAATAGTGCATAACGTGCTTACAGACGGTTTAGCCGAAGCCCTTGAATCAATCGGAATCGACGAAGACCAGAGAAAAGAGCGCAACATAGTATTTCACAGCTGGCGCCATTATTACGCAACCACAATCGCAAACAAAGTTGATGAACGCCACGCACAGCTTGCACTCGGTCATCTGTCGGCGAGCATGACAAAACATTATGCAGACCATAAACGCGAAGAAGAAATCGACATTGTAGCGGATGCCTCAATGGAAATCTTCAACGAGCTTATAGGCTGAAAAAAGCACAGCCTTTTTGTCAGCTTTTGCACAAAAAAAATTAAATAAAGTATTTCTCAAATTGGACAAAAGTCCAGATTTTCAAAGCCCCGACTTGCCTTATTCTGTGATTACAGAAAAGGAGTGGTGATAAAAATACCTCCATGTATTTTTATCACCTGCAGATTTTGTCGGTTGCTTCAGTGTATAAAACTGAAAATAATCTTTAATGGCAAAAGCGTTAAGCTGTGCTATACTGTTCAAATTAAGGGAGTAAAACCAATGAACTACGAACAAATCTTCAAAAACATAGACGACATACTTTGGAAGGAAGCAGGCTGTTCAAACGAACTTGATTATGTAGAGCAGACAAGCTGGATTCTCTTCTTAAAATATCTTGATGACCTTGAAGACGAGCGTAGCGACGAAATGGAACTTCAGGGAAAAGAATATAAACGCATTATCAAAAAAGAATACCGCTGGAATTCCTGGGCCTGTCCTAAAACTTCCAAAGGCGAAATAGACCACAAAAACGCCATGACAGGTGATGACCTTACAGATTTTGTAAACCTCAAGCTGTTTCCGTATCTTAAAAAATTCAAAGATACAGCCTCAACCCCAGACACACTCGAATACAAAATTGGTGAAATTTTCAGCGAGCTGAAAAACAAAATTGTTTCCGGCTACAACATGCGCGAAATCTTGAACTTTGCAGACGGTCTTCATTTCCAGACAGCAACAGACAAGCATGAAATGAGCCATCTCTACGAAAGCAAAATCAATAAAATGGGAAACGCCGGCCGCAACGGTGGAGAATATTACACACCGCGTCCGCTGATCAGAACAATCGTAAAAGTTGTTGAGCCAAAAATCGGCGACACAATTTATGACGGTGCTTGTGGCAGTGCCGGCTTCCTTTGCGAAGCATTTAATTATCTGAACGAAAAAGCAAAGACCGTTGAACAGAAACAGACACTTCAGAAATCAACCTTCTACGGAAAAGAGAAAAAAGGACTGGCTTACATCATCGGAATTATGAACATGATTTTCCATGGAGTAGAAGCTCCTAATATCATGCATACAAATACCCTTGCAGAAGATTTGAGCCAGATTCAGCAGAGCAGCAGAAAGGATATTATTCTTGCAAATCCTCCCTTTGGCGGCAAAGAGCGGAGCGAAATCCAGCAGAACTTCCCGATTAAAACCGGCGAAACCGCTTATCTTTTTATGGAGCACTTTATCAAAATGCTTAAAGCTGGAGGAAAAGCCGGTGTTGTAATCAAGAACACATTCTTGAGCAACACAGATAACGCAAGCATAGCACTCCGCCGTGAACTTCTGGAAAGCTGTAATCTTCATACAATTCTCGACTGTCCGAGCGGAGTATTCACAGGTGCCGGTGTAAAGACCGTTGTTCTTTTTTTTGAAAAAGGAAAGCCTACAGAAAAAGTATGGTACTACCAGCTAAACCTCGACCGCAACCTTGGAAAAACAAATCCACTCAACGAAGATGACCTTGCAGATTTTGTTGCCCTCCAGAAAATAAAGGCCGACAGCCCGAACAGCTGGAGCCTCGATGTAAAAGATTTGAATCCCGACACTCTCGATTTAAGCGTAAAGAACCCGAACAAAAAAGAAGAAAAGACCTTACGCGAACCGTCCGAAATCATTGCAGAAATGCAGGAACTGAATAAACAGAGTGCAGAGATTTTGAAGAGTTTGTAGGTAGGGAGCGGCACTGCGAAGCAGGGCAAAAACAGTCCTGTGGACTGTTTTTAGCAAGTCTCCGAGCAGCTATGCTTCGAAGGGGTGGAGAATGCCACACGGATTCGAAATGCCTAACGGCATTTCCTTTAAAGGAGAATTAAAAATTGAAAACTAACTGGCCAATAGAAAAGTTTGAAAATTGTATAGAATCTGTAAAATACACTACAAAAATTCCAAGCAAAGATTATAAAGAAACTGGAAAGTTTCCAATTATTTCTCAGGAAGAAGATTTAATTTCAGGTTTTTGGGATGATGAAGCTGATGTTTATAAGATCAAAAAACCTATAGTTATTTTTGGAGATCATACAAAAGTCATTAAATATATAGATTTTGATTTTGTGTTAGGAGCTGATGGTGTAAAAATATTACAACCAAAAGATTTTCTAGATGCAAAGTTTTTTATGTATTTCTTGAAAAATGCAAATATAAAGAGTTTGGGATATGCACGTCATTATCGTTTATTAAAAGAATTAAATGTACCACTTCCTCCACTAGAAGAACAGAAAAGAATTGTTGCCGTGCTGGACAAAAAGTTTGCTCAGATAGAAACACTTAAAACCGCCGCCGAAAAAAACTTACAGAACACCAAACAACTTTTCCAGGCAGAACTAGAAAAAGCATTTAGCAATACATCTTGGGAAAAGAAAAGTTTAGGTGACGTATGTAAAATAATAGGAGGAGGAACTCCTTCAAAAAAGAATAAGAATTTTTATACAGGGAATATTCCATGGGCTTCTGTTAGAGATATGTCTACAGATGAACTTTCAAAAACTGAGTTTTGTATAACAGAAAATGCTATAAAAGAAAGTTCTACAAATATAATTCCAAAGGGAAATGTTATAATAGCAACTCGAGTTGGATTAGGTAAGGTTTGCATTCTCCAGCAAGATACTGCAATAAATCAAGATCTAAAAGGAATTATTCCTAAAAAAGAAAATTTTTTAGAAAATTTATATTTATTTTATTTCTTTAAATCAAAAGCTAATTTTATTATATCTAATGGAGTTGGTGCGACAGTACATGGTGTAAAGCTTTCCTTCATTCAAGAACTAGCAATTCCACTTCCACCACTAGAAGAACAAAAACGCATCGTAGCACATCTCGATTCCCTCAGCGAAAAAGTTCACCAGCTGGAAGAAATCTACAAAAAGCAGCTTGCTGACTGCGACGAACTAAAACAATCCCTCTTACAAAAAGCCTTCGAAGGAGAGTTATAAATAAGGGAAATTAGCGGAAATTTTCCCCTAATTTTCCTTATATGCACAAAAAATATAAAATATTGTGCATATCTTGACAATGTGCACAAACAGAGCGAAAATTGAATTATGACTAAACTTCCTTACAAGTTTAATTTCGATGATCCTCAAATCTTAAAGGCTCTTATTAAGGCTAATCACAAGCTTGGTGAACTTAATGGAGCTATCAATCTTTTACCTAATCCTTATGTTATTTTTAATGCAATTACTCTTGGAGAAGCTAAGGAATCCAGCGAGATAGAAAACATTGTAACCACCTTTGACGAAATTTTTAAGGAAATGAGTTATGAAAAATCAAATCCTGCATCTAAAGAGGTCTTGAATTATCGTCAGGCAATGCTTCGTGGATACGAGCTTGTAAAAGAAAATGGATTTATTTCTTCAAACCATATAATCGAAATTCATCACCTTGTTGAACCAGAAGCAGGAGATTTACGTAAACTTCCTGGAACTGTAATTATGAATACAAAAACAGGTGAGGTTTTGCACACACCACCACAAAATTATGAAGAGATTTCTGAATATCTGACCAATCTTGAAAAATACATAAACATGCCAGAACTTGAAGATACTGATCCTATTTTAAAAATGGCTGTAATTCATTTTCAGTTTGAATCTATTCATCCGTTTTATGATGGTAATGGTAGAACAGGAAGAATGCTGAATATTCTTTTTCTTACATTTACAAAGAAACTGAATATTCCGATTTTGTACCTTAGCAAATATATAAATCAAAATCGTGCTCGTTATTACAAAGTATTAAATGCAACTCAAGAAAATCTGGACAACATAAAAGATTATCTTCTTTTTATGATTGAAGGTGTTTATCAGATGTCGGACTTTACTTTGAACTTTATTCATTCATTTACCAAAACTATGAATGAAGCTTCTCAACTTATAAAGGAACGTTGTCCAAAGATTTATTCACAGGAATTAGTTGAACATTTGTTCTATGATTTTTATACAAAGAATGAATATTTATGTGAAAAACTGAACATTACAAGAAATACTTCAAGTAAATATCTACATGAACTTTCTGAACAAGGAATTTTGATAGAAGAAAAAATAGGTAAAACAAAACTATATAAGAATGCATTCTTGTATAATCTTATAAGGCTTTGGTAAGGTAATAGTTATGAATGAAAGCGATACAAGGTTAAAGAAAATAGATCCAGCTCTTAAAGCTGCCGGTTGGGGTGTTGTTGAAGGAAGCGACATCTTTACAGAACAGCGTGCATATATGGTTGCTCCTGGTCGCATTGTTACAAAGGCAAAGCGCAATCCTGACAAAATAGATTATCTTCTCACATATAAAGGCGTAAAACTTGGAATTGTAGAAGCCAAGAAAGACGAGCTTGATGTAAGTGCAGGTGTTGAACAGGCAAAAAAATATGCGGACGCAATGAATATCCGTTACACATATTCCACAAACGGCGACAAAATTTGGGCAATAAACATGCAGGCAAAGCCTGGAGATTTTACAGAGGGCTTGGTAGACCGTTTTCCAACTCCAGATGAACTCTGGGCAATGACATTTCCAGATAAAAATGCTTGGCGCGATAAGTTTAATGTTGAGCCGTTTAACCGAGACGGTGGAAAGATGCCGCGTTATTATCAGGAAAATGCTGTTAATGCTGTGCTTGAAGCAGTCAGCAGAAAGATTGACCGCATTCTTTTAACACTTGCAACCGGAACAGGCAAAACATATATAGCTTTTCAGATTTGCTGGAAGCTCATGCAAACCAGATGGAACATCCTTGAAAACGGAAAACTTCCGCGTATTCTTTTTTTAGCTGACAGAAATATTCTTGCTGATCAGGCTTATAACTCGTTTTCGGCTTTTGACCAGAATGCACTTGCAAGAATTACGCCAAAAGAAATCCGCAAAAATGGCGGCAAAGTGCCAATGGGGCAGAGCATTTATTTTACCATTTTCCAGACAATGCTTTGTGGTGGTGACGGTGAAAATTCCGGCGGTGAAGAATCAGAAACAATAGAGTATTACAAGCAGTACCCGCAGGACTTCTTTGATTTTATTATCATTGATGAGTGTCATCGTGGCGGTGCAAATGATGAAAGTGAATGGCGAAAACTCATGGAATATTTTGCACCGGCTTATCAGCTTGGTCTTACAGCAACACCGCGCCGTCAGATTAATGCTGATACATATTCTTATTTTGGCGAACCTGTTTATGTTTATTCTTTGAAACAGGGCATCGAAGACGGTTATCTTACTCCGTACCGTGTAAAAATCTGTCAGAATAAGATTCTTGATGAATACAAATACAATCCTGATGATATAGTCATTCAAGGCAAAGATTTGCTCGACAAAGAAAAGACTTACACAGAAAAAGATTTTTATAAAGGCGATATAAAAATTCGCCAGAGAGATGATGATCGCGTAGCAGAGTTTATTGAACAGATAGATCCAAATGAAAAGACAATAGTTTTCTGTGCTACTCAGAATCATGCCATGCAGATTCGCGACATGATTAACAAATATTCAAAAGCACCAAATCCTTTTTACTGTGTCCGCGTTACTGCTGATGACGGCGCAGAAGGTGAAGAACAGCTTAGAAAGTTCCAGGATAACGAAAAATCTATTCCGACAATTCTAACAACTTCACAGAAGCTTTCTACTGGTGTAGATGCCCAAAATGTAAGAAACATTGTTTTAATGCGCCCTGTTCCAAATATGATTGAGTTTAAACAAATAATTGGTCGTGGAACTCGCCTGTTTGATGATAAATATTATTTTACTATCTATGACTTTGTAGGTGCATCAGAAAACTTTTATGATCCAGAATGGGACGGTGAGCCTGTTTGTTCTAAGTGTGGTGAATGGCCGTGTGTTTGTAAACAACGTCCTCCAAAGCCTCCAAAAGTATGTCCTGTATGCGGTTGTTCTCCATGTCAGTGTATTCCAAAACCTTGTCCAATTTGTGGCAATCTTCCATGTACATGTCCTAAGAGTCCAAAAGATATCATTGAAATTGAACTTTCTCCAGAACGCAAGGCAAAAGTAAAAAAAGACTTCCGTTGGGAAGAACGCTTTATGTTTGACGGTGAATTAATCACGCTTGAACAATTTGTAAAAATCCTCTTTGGTAAACTTCCTGCTTTCTTTAAAGATGATGAAGACCTTCATATTCAATGGCAAAATCCAGAGACAAGAGCGGCTTTGATAAATCAGCTTGAGCGAGAGGGTTTTCCTATTGAGAAGATACGAATGGTTCAGAATCTTTTAAGCATGGATAAATGTGATCTTCTTGATGTTCTTGAATATCTAGCCTATAACACAACACCACTAGAACGCGAACAGAGGGTTGCATTTGCACGCTCAGAAATAATTGCTGAACTGAATACAAAACAGGCTGACTTTGTAAACTTTGTTTTGCAACAATATATTCAGCAGGGCTATGCAGAGCTTTCAATGGAAAATCTTCCGGAACTTATCAAACTTAAATATGGCACAATAAACGACGCTAAAGCAGAGCTGGGCTCTTTAGGCGAAATTAGCAAAGTGTTTATTGATTTTCAAAAATCGCTTTATGCAGCTTAAAAGATTTGTCTATTTCTGCACCTTATGCACCACGTAGCGCACTTTGCAGATACGGAAAGATATAAGTGAATCCCTAAAAAGAACAGGCGAAAGCCTGTTTTTTTGTCTATTGGCGCATTTTTTGGCGTATTTTGTCGCTACGTTTTAGCCACGCTTTTTTTTTGCCCTGCTGTTTTTTCAGAAAATTCCTGCACAAAAAAAATCGGCATAAAAAAATATTTTCGTTGTACGGCTGAAAAACTGTGATATAATAAAATCATGGGTAGTGTCAGCAATGTAAAAAAAGCAGCAGTACTAATAATTGAAAGCGGCAAAGAAAATGCCGCACAGCTTTCGGATATTATCTCGTCTCATTACAATGTTGTCTGCGCAACTGACAGAAACGAAGCTATGTCTTTGTTTAAAGACGACAGCGTTTCTGCTGCAATTATTGATGTTCCAAATGCACTCCCTTTGTTAACTGAAATACGGCGCGACCCGCTGCTTGAAGATTTTCCTGTATTAGTCAGTGTCGATGAAAACGATTCATTTGCTGAAGACCAGCTGCTGGATCTTGGCGTCATCGATTTTCTTAAAAAGCCGTTTGTTGTCCGCAATGTTTTAAGCCACTTAAAAATCGCCGTACGCCTGTTTGAGGCAAACAGCGTTATTGACGAACTTGAACGCGATGACCTTACCGGCTTGTTCACACGTCCTGCATTTTTGCGTAAGGCAGATGCAATGCGGCGTAAAAATCCTGATAAAACTTTTGCTATGATTGGCTTTGACTTTGATAATTTCAAAATGTCAAACACTCTGTATGGCGAAGAAAAATGTGATGAATTCCTTGCATATACGGCGCATAAATTCAGAAACCTGATTTCAGGCGGAATAATCGGGCGCTTTGGCGGCGATCAGTTCGTTTTATTCATTGATTACAAAGATAAAGTTGATACGGACAAGATATTGAAAATCAGCAGAAGACTGCTTGCTTCTGCGCCGATTCCGCATCAGACAGTGAAAATCGGCATTTATGCGCCTGTAGATTTTTCGCTGCCGATTGTTATCTGCTGTGACAGGGCATTTCTGGCTGTCCGCGAAATAAAAGGAATTTACGACAAGGACATTGCGTTCTACGAAAATAAACTGCAGAAACAGCTTCTTAACGAGAAGCGCATTATAGAAACCATGGAAACTGCGCTAGAAGAAGAGCAGTTTGAAGTTTACTATCAGCCCAAGCATGAAACAATAACAGGCAAAATTGCCGGCGCAGAAGCCCTTGTCCGCTGGAATCATCCCGAATTCGGCTTTATGTCTCCGGGGCAGTTTATTCCACTTTTTGAGCGGAACGGTTTTATTACAAAGCTTGATAATTTTATCCTTAATAAGGTTTGTACCGACATAAAACGCTGGCAGAAAATGGGGCTGCCTGTTGTGCCGATTTCTGCAAATGTTTCACGCCGCGATTTTATGGAGAACGACGGTATCGACAAGCAGGTTGATATTATCAACGGCCACAAGATTGACCATTCGCTTCTTCACATGGAAGTAACCGAATCGCTTTATTCTGAAAACACCGACCTTATTATCTCGCAGGTAAAAAAAATACAGAAAATGGGCTTTTCAATTGAAATGGACGATTTTGGTTCGGGCTATTCTTCGCTTGGGCTTCTTTCAACATTTCCACTAGATATACTGAAACTTGACATCAGTTTTGTCCGCAATATAAAAGAAAACGAGATCGTCATTGAGAATATCATCAAAATGGCGCACCGTATGGGGCTTTTGACAATTGCAGAAGGTATTGAGTCTGGAGAGCAGTTTAAGACGCTTAAAACGCTCGGCTGTGATTTTATTCAGGGCTATTATTTTTCAAAGCCGCTTACAGCTGCCCAATATGAAGCATATCTAAAGAACAAGTCTGTTTTAACAGGCGGAAAAGCTCTGCTGAAAAAGGTTGCAGACGCTGAATATTCGTCTTTAAGCGACGAAATGCTTATGGCTGCAAATGAAGTAGCGGAAGGAATCCCCGGCGGCTTCTTCTCTTATCATGCTGACGGCAATCTTGAAATCATTTCGTTTAACCATGATCTTATGGATTTGTATGACTGTGCAACTGCCGAAGAATTCCGTAAGCATACAGGCAATTCGTTTAAGGGCATTGTTTTTGAAGACGACTTTGAAAGAGTTCAGCAGAGCATAGAAAGCCAGATTACGCCGGAAAACGATTTGGATTATGTTGAATACCGCATAAAATCCAAAAACGGCACAATCAAATATGTCAGAGATTACGGCAGATTTGTTCATACTGAAAAATACGGCGACATTTTTTATGTATTTATCCGCGACGTTACAGAAGATGAAAAAAAGCGCCTGATTGCAGAAGAAGACCGCCAGCGGAAACTTGCGCTTGAACGCTATGCTGAAATTGCAGAAAAGACGAACAAGGCAAAAAATATCTTTATGTACAATATAGCAAGAGATATTATGCCGTCTATAAAAGATATTATCAGCGCAACAAATAAAATGCGGGATAATATTTCTGCGCCGGAAATTATAAATGCACTTCTTGATGACGTCCGTAATTCAGAAGAGAAAATGCTGAGTTTAATCAACAATATTCTTACATTTTCAAAGCTTGAAACAGGCGAAATTAAGCTTATTGAAATTCCAACGGATTTTTCAAAAGGTGTAGATCATATTTATTCGCTTATCGAAAGAGATGTAAAGGCAAAAAACATTAAAGTTGAATATTGGTCAGAAATTCAGTATCCGTATATTTATCAGGACCCTGTGTATACGGCAGAAGTTGCCTCAAATATAATCCGAAATGCAGTTAAGTATACACCGGAAGGCGGAACAATCAGGTTCTGTATAAAGCAGTCGCCGGGTAGAACTGATGATGAATGTTTTGTTGATTTCATCTGCGAAGATTCTGGAATCGGCATTTCTGAAGATTTTCTGCCGAATATTTACAAGAGCTTTTCACGCGAAGACAATGAAGTAAACACAAAGAATCCGAGTGCGGGGCTTGGACTGAATATTGCAAAAGCTCTGCTGCTTTTAATGCACGGAACAATTGAAATTACAAGCGAAAAGGGCAGAGGAACAAAAGTAAAAACATCTCAGCCGCACCGCTATGCAAAGAAATCTGATATCGGCAATGATACAGATGTAATGTTTACTTCAAATTTAAGATACTGATATGCCGCCGTCAGTCTTGGCTTTAACAGACGCTTCTTTCAAAATAATTGCACAAAAAATACCGGCAATAAACCAACACTTGTGGTAAGAAAATTTCAGTTTTGCTCAAAAGCAGAAGTTTTTTTGCTTTCAGCCCACTACTAAAAAACGCTGTTTTTGCCGATATTCAAGTGTTATGAAACGTTTAAGCTTTTTTATTTGCGCTCTGTCGCTTTTATTTATTGCATCATTCTCATTCGCAGCAGATATTGTTCATGTCGTTGAAAAAGGCGACACGATGTACAGCATCAGCAGAAAATATGGAGTTTCTGTTGATGAAATTTGCGCTGCAAATAATATTTCAAATGCGTCAAAAGTAAAATTAGGTCAAAAAATCCACATTCCGCAGAAAACAGCAAAATCTTCTTCAAGTGAAAAAAAGACAACTTATACAGATTATCTCGTGCAGCCAGGCGACACACTTTTCAGCATTGCAAGAAATTACAGCACCTCAGTTGCCGCCATCAGAAGCGCAAACAATATGAGCGAGACCGCAACTTTAAGAAGCGGCCAGCGTTTAAAGATTCCTGCCGGTTCTTCAGCTGTCAAAACATCTGCTTCAAGCCTTGCAACCGTAAAAACAGAGCTGCCTGCCGCTCAGGTGCCGCTCACAGACCCACGTTCATATCAGACAAAAAGCATAGATACTTCAACAGTTTGGCCGGTTAAGGCAAATGAACTGTGCTATGTTGAAGGCAAAACCAATAGTGTTGTGCTTAACGGTAACAGAGGCGAAGCTGTTACAGCTGTTAGAGGCGGCACAGTAATTTTCAGCGGCTTGTACCGTGGTTTCGGCAAAGTTGTATTCATTCAGCCAAAATCAAGTGACTATGTTTATGTTTACAGCGGTCTTGATTCACTTGCCGTTCAGAAAGGTGATGCCGTAGATTATGGCGCAGAAATCGGCCGCCTCGGCATTGATACAAGAACACAGAAACCGCAGTTGAATTTCATGGTTTTCAAGAACGGTTCTGCTATTGACCCTGCAATTGCACCGCGCGGTTAGGTTTTCGCGCAGGTTGGTTGTTTTCGGTTTGCTCCGGCAAAAATCCTTTGTTTTTCTTGTTATAAAAAGCTCCGGCTTCAGTTTGAATCCGGGGCTTTTTTTATGTTTATGCAACGTACCTTGTCAGATTCGCATTACATCTATATATTTTCAGTAGAAACAAATTAAACCATAGGGGAGAAAAAATGAAAAAAGTTATATTTTTGTTGTTATTGATAAATATTGCCAGTCTTTATGCTGCAGCACAAGAAATTGAAAGCTATGGGTATCGTCTTACAAGAAAAGAACAGCGTGCAGTAGACAGAGGAAACAAGATAATAGCTGCACTTGAAAAGTATTACAACGACAATGGATTTTATCCACAGGAATTAGATGAACTTGTTCCAAAATATTTGCAAAAAATTG
>CAMJMF010000053.1 GCA_946406925.1 uncultured Spirochaetales bacterium
ATGTACAACAAGCTTTCGGGCATGACCGGTACGGCAGACACAGAAGCTGTAGAATTCAACAAGATTTACAATCTTGACGTTGTTGTAGTTCCTACACACAAGCCGGTGGCGCGTGTTGACGAAAACGACGAAATTTACTTGAACGAAGACGATAAATGGAACGCAATCTGCAACGAAATTGCAGAAGTGCATAAAAAAGGTCAGCCGATTCTTGTCGGTACAATCTCAATTGAAAAGTCTGAACACCTTTCTGCCCTGCTTACAAAGCGCGGCATAAGGCACGAAGTTTTGAATGCTAAGAACCATGCCCGCGAAGCTCTGATTATTGCAGAAGCCGGTGCGAAAGGCGCGGTAACAATTGCGACAAACATGGCTGGTCGCGGTACAGACATTAAGCTCGGCGGCAACCCGGAATTCAGGGCACAGAAGCGCGCCGGAACTGAAGCTACGCCGGAACAGTACGCCGCAGCTCTTCAGATTGAAAAAGAACAGTGGCAGAAAGACTACGAGGAAGTAAAAGCCCTCGGCGGTCTTTATGTAATCGGTACAGAGCGCCATGAGAGCCGCCGTATCGACAACCAGCTCCGCGGACGTTCAGGCCGTCAGGGCGACCCGGGCCGCAGTAAGTTCTTCATCTCTACAGACGACGATTTGATGCGTCTCTTTGGCGGCGAACGTCTCAAGAGCATGATGCAGAGAATCGGAATGCAGCCGGGCGAGCCTATTTATCATCCATGGCTCAGCAAGACAATTGAAAACGCTCAGAAAAAGGTTGAGGAACGCAACTTTGAAATCCGTAAGCACCTGCTTGAATACGATGATGTTTTGAACGAGCAGCGTTCTTTCATCTATCAGCAGAGAGACGACATTATTGCAGACGAGCAGCTTACAAAGCGCGTTATGCAGACAGCAAGCGACACAATCGAAGATTATGTTGACGAATACTGCAGGGAACTTAGAAAGAACCCGAACGCATTTGCAGCGCTCCTTGACAAAATCAAGAAAACTTTCGGTCTTTCACTTCAGATTGAAAGCGCGCAGTATGCAAACGGAAAGAATGCCGAAAAGCTTATTGAAGACATCGTAGAAAAAATGCGTCAGGACTTGCAGGAAAAGGAACTTATTGCCGGAACTGCAAATCTTAACATGTTCATCAGATCGCTTTATATTCAGGCAATTGACCGTAAATGGCTTGACCACCTTGAAATGCTTGAAACATTGCGCGAGTCTGTTCATCTGCGTTCTTACGGTGAGAAGAATCCGCTTACAGAGTACAAAATCGAAGGTTTCAACATCTTCTACAGCATGCTTGACGACATCAGAATTGATATTGCATCAAAAGTGTTCCGCGTAAAGATTCAGGTTGCGCCGGAAGGCGAAGAACGCCGCCCACGCGAGCAGAAAATAAACATGAATGCACAGCACCAGTCGTCAGGCGCTTTTGGCGGCGCTCAGGGCGGTTCTGTCATGGCAGGCGCTTCAAAGCCTGAAAATGCACAGTATGTCCGCACTACTCCAAAAGTGGGAAGAAACGATCCGTGTCCATGCGGTTCGGGCAAAAAATACAAGCAGTGCTGCGGTAGATAAACGACTTGTTCGGAAACTCGGTTAGTTTCCAAACAAGTCGGCAATTTTTCAGGCTAAAGCCTTACAAAATTGCGATTTACTAAAGTTTGTTTTCGGAAAAATGACATTTCCGAAAACATCTATAAGGAGATATATAAGCGATGGATCTTAAGTCTTGTTGGGTGTTTTTCAGAGTCGGGCTCACTATTGTATTACGCAGCAAATCTTTAAGACTGGCAAAGAAGTATGACAAGCAGGGCAAAATTAAAGAGCGTGATGCTGTAGTTTATGACAAGGCACACGGCTGGAGCCGCGAGCTTTTTGACAGAATTCTTAAAGGCGTAAAGGTAACCGTAAAAGGCTTGGAAAATCTTCCCAGAGACCGCGCCGTTGTGCTCATCGGCAACCATCAGGGCTATCTCGACATTCCGCTGCTGCTCGGCTTTATAGACAAGCCTATTGCATTTATTGCAAAAGCTGAAATCTTGAAAATTCCAGTGCTTTCAACATGGATGAAGCTCATGCAGTGCACATTCCTTGTGCGCTCAAGCCCAAGACAGTCTATTGAAGCAATGAACGAAGCCATAAAGAACGTAGAAAAAGGCTATTCGCTTGTAATTTTTCCAGAAGGCCACAGAAGCAAAGGCGGCCCGATGAAAGAATTAAAGGCGGGAAGCTTCAAGCTTGCATATAAATCCGGGGCACCGATTGTTCCGTTTACAATTGACGGCAGTTACAGACTCTATGAAGAGAACGGCATTCAGCCTGGCGATGTAACACTGACGATTCATCCGCCGATTTTTATTGATAATCTTGACAAGGAACAGCAGAAAGATATTCCTGCAAAAGTTCAAGAAATTGTAGCTTCTGCATTGCCTCCGGCACAAAAACCGCTTCCTGCCCCGCAAGAATAAGCACAACAAGGCGGGCGCAGTGCCCGTCTATTATATCTAGTCGTCATAAAGCGTGTGCAGTTTTCGGTACACAGAATTAATCTTGTCTTTATGGTCTGAATTCAAGATTTCGGCACTGTCGTCAATCAGCGTCTCTAGGCTTGAAAGACTCTCGCTTAAAGCTGTTGAGAAATTTGTGCAGACTTTGAACCAGTATGTGCCGTTCCCGTCTGTAAAAAGCGCTACAAAACCAAGCTCGCGGCTCTTTTCTTTTGCAACCATTACCTTGAACACAAAATCCAAAGCATTTATTAACTCATCAGGCTGCTGCGCTACGTGATACGAAAGCTTTTTCGGCCATTTATTGTCAGACGGAACAAGCTCGATTATTCCGGCTACTTTAAGCACGCGGTCGAGCCGCTCGCCTGCAAGCACCTTATAAGTTGATTTTCCTTTATAGACTGTTACGCACGACTTTATAGCGCCAATCTGAGAAAGGTACGAATCATCTGCTTCTTTAAGTTCAGGCAGCAAAGGCAGAAGCTTTTTTAACGGAAGAATAACGCGCTTTTTGCCTTTAATCTTTTCAATTTCAAAGTTTTCGCCGCAAATTGACAAAGTATTTTCATCAGCCGGAGTCTTTTTCTTTTTTTCGGTTTTTGAAACAGCTTTTTCGGCAGTTCGGCTTTTCCGCAAAATTACGGCATCTTTTCTGCTGTAGTTTTTGCCGGTCAGCGCATTCTCAAGCCCAGGGTCAATCCGCTGCAATATGTTCTTAGACAGCGGCGAAACAGACATTGCAAACATTCTGCTTGTGCGCACAATTTCGCCAGCAACAATAAACAAAGGCTCTGAACGGAACATGTTTGAGCCGGGGTGAATCTGAATATGCTCGGCTGTAAGGCTCTTGTAATTTTCGCGGCGCTCGCGGACACAGACAAACTGAATCATGCCGGTTGCAACACACGTAAGATAATCGTCCATAGAACCGCCCGAAAGAATCGGAATGCCGAGGTCAGAGACAATCTGCTCAAGCTGGGTCTTTATGTTCAATATTTCAGCCATTACGCGCTCATCAAGATAGTTCTTCTTGCAAAACGATTCAGGCTTTGTTGACTGAGAATAAGACTTGAAAATGCGGAGATACGACACGAAGTCGCCCCTTTCATCTCTAAAGGCATGGTGCGCGGCTCTGGCGTCAGTTTCTTCACCGGGCGGCAGAACAAATGGAGACTGCGCCGAAAGAAATGCAGCTGCAATAAGCACTTCTTCAACAACATTCGGATAATGCAGAATTGCCTCAACAATAATGCGGCTCTGGCGCGGCAGAAGCGGAAACTCAACCATGAGCCTGCCGATTGACGAAAGCGTATGGTCTTCATTCAAAGCCTTGAGCATGTTCAATGTTTCAATTGCACCGCGCAAGCCTTCTCTGTTCGGCGGCGAAATAAAATCAAACTGCTCAAAGTCAAATATGCCTAGCTCAGACATTCGCAGCACAACTTCCGACAAATCAGTTCTGTAAATCTCTTCAGTTGTGTACATCGGTCTAAGCTCAAAATCTTTGCGCCCGTAAAGGCGGTAGCATGTTCCAGCCTGTGTGCGGCCCGCTCTGCCTTTGCGCTGGTTGCACGAGGCTTTTGAAACTGCACATTCATTCAAGCTGGAAGTGAATGTTTTTGGGCTGTAGAAATTAAGCTTTGCAAGCCCGGAATCTATTACAGAAGTTATGCCCTGAATGGTAACGCTTGTTTCTGCAATGTTTGTGGAAAGCACAACCTTTTTTTTGCCGAAGGGCGCTTTGTCAAAAACTCGTTCCTGTTCTTCTTTGGCGAGCCTTCCGTACAGCGGAACAAGGTGAAGCCTTCTGCCAAACTGTGTATGTGTAAGAAATTTTAGACAATCTTTAATAATTTTTTCACCTGGAAGAAAAACTAAGCAGTCTCCGGGGTCATTATTCGCAAGAATGCGGCCGATTGTAGAACCGATTTTTGCAAGCAGAGCTTCACTTGCAGCATCGCTCTGTGTTGAAGCAGGCATTTCAGGCGGGTCATAAACAACCGTAACCGGATAAGTAATTGTATCGATTGTGACAATCGGGCAGTTGTCAAAATAGCGCGAGAAAAGCTCTGTATTCATTGTTGCTGAAGAAACAATAATCTTAAAGTCTTTGCGCTCTTTTGCGACACGCTTAAGAAGCCCGAGTACAAAATCTATGTTAAGACTTCTCTCGTGAGCCTCGTCAACCATAACTACAGAATATTTGCTCATCCACGGGTCAAGCTTCATCTCCTGAAGCAGGATACCGTCTGTCATTATTTTGATCTTTGTAGTTGAGTCAGTCTTGTCTTCGAAGCGCATTTTGTAACCTACAAGACCTGGATAAGATGTACCGAGCTGTTTTGAAATGAATTCGCTTACAGAAAGAGCCGCAATGCGCCTTGGCTGTGTAACGGCAATAATTCCATTTTGAGAATAGCCTGCTTCATGCAAGATTACAGGAAGCTGTGTAGTTTTGCCGGAACCTGTCGGACTTTGAACAACAATCACCTGATTTTCCGACAACATGTCAAGAATACGCTGTTTTTGCTGATATACAGGCAGGTTCATATATTCCTGTGTCATAAGTTTTCCTTAATGATTAATGAAAGGTGAAATGTTCTGATAAGTATATTGATAAATGAAAAACTAGTCAAACCGGATTTCAGTTTTACGCTTTTAGCTGAAGTAAAGCTTAAGGCAAAATACCGATATTGACAGGCAAATAAAGTCAAGTTAGAATAGTACATTCTTATATCAAAGAATTTATACAGCTTAAAAACGCAGATTGAAATGCAGCTTACATTGAATTGAAAAAGTTTGCTGACTGTTAAAACAAAAGAGTTTTATATTATTCCTTTCTGCACAAATAAAAAGTGACGTTTTTAGAGATTTCATAGTCTTATTTGCAGGTTTTTGTTAATTTACATTTATTCAAGACAAAACCGCAAAAAAACGATGCACATTATAAGGAGAACCACACAATGGCAGATGAAAAATTTGTCTATTTCTTTGGCAACGGTGCTGCTGAAGGTGATGCCGCCATGCGCGACAAATTAGGCGGAAAAGGCGCAAATCTTGCTGAAATGACTAATCTCGGAATTCCTGTTCCCCCAGGTTTTACAATTTCTACAGAAGTATGTAAACTTTTTTATGATAACAACAAGACATACCCTGCAACACTGAAATCAGAAGTTGCTAAAAACCTTGAAAAGCTTGAAAAGACACTTGGCAAAAAACTCGGCGATGAATCTGACCCGCTTTTGGTTTCAGTTCGCTCAGGTGCTGCACAGTCAATGCCTGGTATGATGGATACAATCCTCAACCTCGGTATGAACGACAAAGCTGTTAAAGGTCTTGCTTCAAAGACAGGCAATCCGCGTTTTGCATGGGACGCTTACAGACGCTTTATCCAGATGTTCGGCGACGTTGCAATGGGCGTTCCTTCAGACGAATTTGAAAATGCAATTGACGAAATTAAAAAAGCAAAAGGCGTAAAACTTGACACAGAACTTGATGCCGGCGACCTTGAAAAGCTCGTATCAAACTACAAAGTTATCTACAAGAAATATACAGGAAACGACTTCCCGCAGGACCCTGTAGAACAGATGTGGGGAGCAATTGACGCTGTTTTTGGTTCATGGATGAATGAACGTGCAATTAAATACAGACAGCTCAACAATATCCGCGGTCTTGCCGGTACAGCCGTTAACATTCAGTCAATGGTTTTCGGAAACTTCGGTGATGATTCGGGAACTGGTGTTTGTTTCAGCCGCGACCCTTCAACAGGTGTAAACGAATTCTACGGCGAATACCTTATGAATGCACAGGGCGAAGACGTTGTTGCAGGTATCAGAACACCTGAAAAGATTACAAAGCTTGAAAAAGAAAATCCTAAGGTTTACAAGCAGCTTGTTGAAATCAGAAGCCGCCTTGAAAACCACTACCGCGATATGCAGGACATGGAATTCACAGTTCAGCAGGGCGAATTGTTCATTCTTCAGACACGTAACGGAAAACGCACAGGTCAGGCTGCTGTAAAATGTGCAGTTGACATGGTAGGCGAAAAGCTTATTACAAAAGAAGAAGCTATCATGCGTGTTGCACCTGAGCAGATTGACCAGCTTCTCCACCCGATGATTGATGCAAAAGCAAAAAAAGCTGCAAAACCGCTTACAAAAGGTTTGAACGCTTCTCCTGGAGCTGCTTGCGGTCAGATTGTTTACACAGCTGACGAAGCTGACCAGTGGACAAAACAGGGCAAAAAGGTTGTTCTTGTTCGCAAAGAAACAAGCCCAGAAGATATTACCGGTATGGTTGTTTCAGAAGGTATCTTGACTTCTACAGGCGGTATGACAAGCCATGCAGCAGTAGTTGCACGCGGTCTTGGTACACCATGTGTCTGCGGTGCAAGCGAAGTTGTATTTGAAGGCGACACTGTAAAAATCAGCGGACAGGTTTTCAAACGCGGCGATTCAATCACAATCGACGGTACAACTGGTGAAGTTTTTGCAGGCACACTTCCTCTCATTTCTCCGGAATTCAGCGCAGAATTGACAACATTCCTTTCATGGTGTGATGATGTTCGCGCTTCTTGTGTACGCGGAAATGTAAAAGGCTTCAAGGTACGTGCAAACGCTGACCAGCCTGCTGATGCTAAGAACGCATTCAAATTCGGTGCAGAAGGCATCGGTCTCTGCCGCACAGAGCACATGTTCTTTGATGCAAAGAAATTGATTCACTTTAGAGCAATGATTGCTTCTGACACAGTAGAACAGAGAAAAGAAGCACTTTCACATATTCTTCCGCTTCAGAAACAGGATTTCTTCGGTATTTTTGAAGCAATGAACGGAAAAGCTGTAACAATCCGTCTTCTTGACCCGCCTCTTCACGAATTCATTCCTAAAACAAAGGAAGAAACAGCTGAACTGGCAGCTCACATGAAGGTAGATCCGGCAACACTTACTGCAAAACTTGAAAAATTGCACGAAATGAACCCTATGTTGGGTCACCGCGGCTGCCGTCTTGCAATTACATTCCCTGAAATTTATGAAACTCAGGTTGAGGCAATTGCACTTGCTGCTGCAGAATGTATCAAGAAGAACATTCCTGTTCACCCAGAGATTATGATTCCAATCGTTTGTGATGATGACGAACTTGCAATTATCCGCAAGTCTTGCGAAAAAGTTATGAAAGACGTATTTGACCGCGAAAAAGTTGCATTCAATATCCGCATTGGTACAATGATTGAAGTTCCACGTGCGGCACTTCTCGCAGGCAAAATTGCAAAGAATGCTGACTTCTTCAGTTTTGGTACAAACGACCTTACACAGATGACATTTGCATTCAGCCGCGACGATGCAGGCAAGTTCCTTCCGACATATTTGAACACTGAGATTCTTCTTGATGATCCGTTCAAATCACTTGACGAAGAAGGCGTAGGCCAGCTTATTCAGTTTGCTGCTACAAACGGACGCGCTGTTAAAGCAGACCTTAAGCTTGGTATTTGTGGTGAGCATGGTGGAGATCCAAAAACAATCGATTTCTGCTACCGCACAGGTTTGAACTATGTTTCTTGTTCACCTTTCCGCGTTCCAATTGCACGCCTTGCAGCTGCACAGGCTGTTATTAGAAACAGCTGATAATTAACATGAACTACAAGGCTGTCTGAGAAGTTTAAGCTTTTCGGGCAGCCTTTTTTTTGAGGAGTTGCTTTGAATCTTTTTGGAAACATTTTTGGTGCAAAAAAAACTGAATCTCAGACAAGCATGCCGCTTTCTGATGAAACTTTAGAAAAGATAATCGAAGAAATAAAGGCTGAGACTTCTGTGCCCTGCATGAAGCTTGTGCTTAAAGACGGCACACCAAGCCTTACAGACAGCAAGCTCGGCGGTCTGCCCTACATTCCTCATAACGAAAATTTCCCGCTTGATGCCCAGAACAGGCAGTTGAAGCTTCTTGCGCAGATTAACTGCCGGGACATTCAGGGCTTGCAGAATTTTCCGTCAAGCGGACTGCTTCAGTTTTTTGTGGCTTCAAACCGCCTTTTCGGGCTTAATACAGCCTCTCCAACAGAGCAGACAGGCTTTGCAGTGAAATACTACGAAACTATTGATGAAACTGTAACAGAGGACGAGATAAAGGCAAAAATTGCTGTTTCTGATGATTCGGCGAAACCCAAGTTTCCGCTTAACGGCGGCCCTTTTAAGCTTGAATTTGAAGCCGGTACAGACTTTATCTCAGCAAGTGATTTCCGCTTTGAAAAGCTGCTCATTGAAAAAGCAGACGCTCTCTGCCCTAACTGCAGCATCAAATCGCTGTTCGATTTATCTGACGAACAGCAGCAAATGCTTTCTAAGACCTTTTCAGGCGGCGGAAGCAAAATTGCAGGATTTCCAAGATTTGCACAGGACGACCCGCGCGGAATAGCTGACAAAAATTTGCAGAGCTTTGACATACTTCTGCTTCAGCTTGAAAGCGACGGCGAGAACATCGACTATGGCGACTTTGGCGCGGCAAACTTCTTTATAGAACAGGCTTCGCTTGCCGCCCGCAGCTTTTCAAAAGTGCTCTACAACTGGGATTGTCTGTAAAGCACCCATAAGATTAGAACCCTACTTCGCGGATTTTCTCTACTAGGTTTCTTCCGTAGATTTCCGCGCCGAGCGCATTCGGATGAAGGTTGTCAAGGAAATATTCGCTTAAATGCGGCACAAGCTTGAAACCGTCAACAATGATGATGTTCTTATACTGTTTGCAGACATCTTTTATGCCCTGACAATACTGTTCGAGTTTTTCGTGGTTGGTGTTCGGGTCGTCGCGCCAAAGCGGCGTAATGCACAAAGTAGGCAGAAAGCCGTAAATCTCGAATAATCTCTTGTAATAGTCTTCTACAGCATCCATTGTTTCTTCGCCGTATTGGTTTGTGCCCAAAGCTACGATTAACTTTTCAGGCTTGTAGCCCATGTCCATAAGCGAGTTTTTGTCATAGACATAGCCGCCGATTCCCTGATTGATAATATCATAGCAGAGCAGCTTGTTCGCCACGCTGACATAAGTGAGCGAAGTGCGAAGCGGACCAAAACCTTGCGTGATTGAGTCGCCAAGCCACAGCACTTTTGGCTTTTTCACAGCCGGAACAAAATCAGCATCAATCTGAAAATTCTTGAGCCAGATTGTTGCGTCAGCCGACAGATAAACAACAACTTTCTTTTCGCCTTCCGGTAGCTTAAAAGAAAGATTGCCTTCTTCCTTTAAGTCTTTAATATAAAAGATTTTATCAATCAAGCCGTCAATTTCAAGCTCAATCGAATCTTCTGAGCCTTTCCAAGCGAGCTTGTAATCAAACGAAAATTCTGTCGCTTTCGTACTGAATTCCAAAGTCTTAGAAGTAGAAGCCATACAGCGGTCGTACCAGAAATCAGAAGCTTTCTTAAAATAAGCCATCTGCTCATCATTATATTGAAAAGACTGCAAAAAACCGTCTTTCTCTTTAAACTGAAGAGCACCGAAATATATTGTCTTTAATTGTTCATTTGTGACTTTCATGTGTTATTCCTTTTCAAAAAAATCCATAATTTCTTTCAGAAAGCAGTTTAGCAATAAAAGCCCCTCTTTGTTAAGAGCAAGCAAGTTTTTTGTTCTTTTAGCGAGACCTTTTTTGCACCATTTTGAAAATACAGGCTCTATAACGTCTATTTTTTCATTGAAACGCCGCTCAAATTCAGAAATGTCTGCGCCTTCTAAAGTTCTAAAGCCCATCATCAAAAACTCGAATTTCTGAATATCAGGCGTCAAAACTTCTTGTTCTTCGCCGCTGCCGTTAAGCCAGTCTTTAATTGAGCGGCTGTTTGTATAGCGCAGGCTGCCGGCTGTGCCCGTTGCACCTGCTCCAATTCCAATATATGGCTGCATTTTCCAATAGGTCATGTTGTGCCGGCTCTGGCAGCCCTTCTTTGCAAAATTTGAAACTTCGTACTGTTCAAAGCCGTTCTCTTCAAGAATATCACGCGCTTTTATCCACCATGAATCAGTTTCTTCAATTTCAGGCAGTTCTACTCTGCCGGAATCAACCGCATTATAAAGCGGCGTATCTTCTTCTAACGTAAGTGAATAAAGCGAAACATGATCCGCACCGCAGTGAATTACCTCATCAAGCCCGTCAAAAAAGCTTTCACAAGTCTCGCCCGGCAGACCGCAGATTAAATCAACAGAAAAGCGGTGCTTTGTGTGTGCAGAATCTGCCAGAGACACATCAGCGCGGTCATTTTCAGGGCTGTCAAGCCAATATTTTGAGATTAACTCAATAGCTCGAAGATTCTCAGCACGCCCTGCCCGCCGGTTCACAATTGCCAGCGGTTCATTCTGCATAGACTGCAGCCCCACAGAAAGCCGGTTCACACCGTTTTCGCTTAATGCATGCAGCAATTCAATTGTAATGTCATCGGGGTTGCATTCAAACGTGATTTCGGCATTTTCTGCTATCGGGCGGACGGCTTTCAGCCCTGAAATCAGCGCCTTAATCTGCGCTGCGGTCAAAAGGCTCGGGGTTCCTCCACCGAAATAGACTGTATTCCATGCAGAAACATCAAACTGCACCGCCCGCTTTTCAGCTTCATCAAGCAGCTTCTGAATATAAGCGTCATCTATATTATTTTTGCAGACAACAGAGAAAAAATCACAATATGCACATTTAGACTTGCAGAACGGAATGTGTACATAAAGCGAGCATGGTTTCATGTTTTCAGGTTTTATTAGAAAAGTGAGAAATTCTTAACAGGCCAATAACGGAAAACCAACCTGCCTTTTATATTTTTGCCGTTTACAGGACCATAATATCTAGAATCAATTCCATGAGAACGGTCATCTGCAAGCACAAAATATTCATCATCTTTCAAAACAACAGTATCCATTTCGCCAGGGAACCCGATTTCGCGGCTCCAGGAAGCATCTGTTCCTTCTATGAAAATATCATACTGTGAATCTGAAAGTTCAAATTCTGTAAGTGCATGGCTTGTGTTCTTCGGTTTTATGTAAAGCACGCAGTCTTTCATATATAGTGTGTCACCCGGAAAACCAACCAGCCGGCGCACGCTGTCAGATTCTGTAACAAGATTTGATTTTTCAATAATTGAACGGCGCTGAAACGTCACAAACTTGACTATGCTGTTTGCGGCTTTTTTTAACAAAGATGCGTCTTTTTCAATTGCCGGCGAAACAAGCACAACGTCGCCCCGTTTTAAGTCTATACAATGAGCAATTGAAGAAAGCACCGGAATGCCGCCTTCTACAGGCTTTACAGAAGCAAGTGGCGTTACCATAACAACATCACCAGAATCAATCAGAGGTTTCATAGATTCTGAAGAAACTGAGACAGGGAACAATAAAAATTTCTGCCAGAACGAGCAGATAATGAAAATAATCAGAATAAAACCAAATAAAAAGATTTCATTCCGCCGCCTGTGCTGTTTTAAAAGAAATGAATATTCAATTCCACTTACATTTGATGCCATAGCATAAAGATAGCACAACGCGCCCATAAAAAACAAGAGCATAAGTTTAATTGGACCAAGACACCGCTCTGCTTCGAAGAGGGTTCAACAAAAATAGCTTATATCAATCTTGTAGGGCGAAGTTACCCCCTTAACCTTGACCGGGTTGAGGAAAGAGGGGCGAAATGCTATAATCGGCGGCATGAAGCAGAAAGGCACAAAACCTATCGCGCAGAATAAAAAGGCGCGGTTCAATTATACAATCGAAGAATCAATTGAATGCGGTATCGAATTAAAAGGTACAGAGATTAAATCATTCAGAGACAGCAGCATTTCTTTTCCAGATGCATTCGCTGAAATAATCGCACACGAAGTCTGGGTTAAAAATCTACATATTTCAGAAAATCCGTATTCGTCAATCTTCAACCATGACCCTGACCGCCCTAAAAAACTGCTGCTTCACCGCGAGGAAATCAAGCGTCTTGAAAGAAAAGTCACCGAAAAAGGCTACACGCTTATTCCTTTAGATTTTTACTTTAAAGACGGACGCGTAAAAGTCAATTTAGGCATCTGCAAAGGCAAAAAGCTTTTTGATAAGCGTGCAGATATCCGCGAGCGCGATGTTCATAGAGACATGCAGCGCGAGTTCAGATCTAAACTTGACGGATAAACTGCTTTTCATTCAGGAAACCATAATAATTGAAAATGACATTTGAAACAGATATTTATTCAATAATCTACAATGAAATAAATCAAAACCTGGTTGAAACTATCCACTCAGCACTTTCTGAAAATTTTCAGCGTATAATGGATTTTTGGAACATCAAAAAGCTTAATTCTCATGTGAACATTCATATTTATCCTACACTTGATGAATGGATAACATTTTTTGAAGGCACAGGACAAAAATATGCAGATTATGTAATAGGCTGTGCAGACGGCTCGGAGATTCATCTTCTTGCATATGATGAATACAAAAAAACAAACATGCATAAAAATGATTCATTGGAAGACTTTCAGAAAGTTATAATCCACGAATTTGTGCATGTCTGCAATAATCAGATTTGTCCGCCGAATTCGTTTATAATGTGCGAAGGGCTTGCAACTTATCTTGCCAATCAGAAATACAATGAAAATATAAAAATTGACTACCCAAAAGATGATATTTTCAATTTTAATACATTCTGCACCCTTACAAATGACACATATTCCTTTGCGCATAAAATTGTAACGATACTGGCAAAGACAGCGTCTAAAGAAAAGCTTATAGAATATGCATGTGATTATGAAAAACTTTATAATGACTGGGAAAAATATAACTGGCAGTTAACGTAGCCGCATCAGATTTTTATATCGCCCTGTCTTAGAACTTTTATTGAGCCTGAAGTTATATCAACAAGTGTAGAAGCAGCGCCGCCTTTTGTATCACCGTCACAGACTATTAAAGCAACTTCTGATTCAAATTCTTTTATAATGTCTTCAATAACCAGCATCGGCGGATTTCCGGAGCGGTTCACGCTGGTGGAATATATTCCCCTGCCGGTAAGCGAAATAACTTTTCTAAGCCATTCATCTCCGGGGCAGCGCAATGCTACAGTTCCGCCGCCTAATTCTTCTTTTCTTGGAACAATAACCGTTAAAGGACCGGGCCAGCAGCTTAAAAGTTTTTCTGATATTTCTATATTACTTATAGACTTAGCGGCTTCAACAGAAGCAACAAGCTCAATAAACGGCTTAGTTTCTGCCCTGCCCTTTATCTGCCTGATTTTTTTGCCGCCATCGCCCACTATTGACGAGAAACCATAAATTGTATCGGTAGGAATAATAACAACGCCGCCGTTTTTAATATAAGCGGCGGCGGTTTCAGCTGAATCAGAAAGCTCTTTGAGTATTTTCATAATAAAGATTTACAGTCCGCTTCTGCTGCAATTTTTTGCGTAAATCCTGCATAGCAAATATTGCCATAAAAAAGCAGAAAATACACAAGCCTGAAATTTTACATAACCATTCAGGAACATAATTTATCTTACCAAGAATCATTGGAGTTCCTGTCTCCGGAACAAATTCTGTTGGAGAAGACAAACCCTGAAGGCGGATCAACTTTTCGTTTTCTTTCTTATAGCCTAATTTTTTAGCATAAGCTGCAATCACATCAGGATCCACTCTCAAACCCTGAAATTCAATCTTAAGCCCATCGTTAATTTGCTGAATTGATTGCAAATTAG
>CAMJMF010000054.1 GCA_946406925.1 uncultured Spirochaetales bacterium
TGGATAATACTATTGCGAATAGATATTGTTATTTCTATGGCTCATACCCCGATGCAAGCATCGGGGTTCGTTGATTGCTTGTGCTATTTAAGCTTTTCGACGAGTGCGTCCATGGCTTCTTCGTAGCCTTTAAAGCCTAAGCCGGTAATAGTCTTAAAACAGTACATACCGGCATAAGAAACCTGTCTGAAAGCTTCTCTTTCAGGTACTTTTGAAATGTGCACTTCTACAGCCGGAATAGCTACAGCTTTGAGCGCGTCTAAAATTGCAACGCTTGTGTGAGTGTAAGCAGCCGGATTTATGATGATTCCGTCAAAATGTCTGTAAGCTTTTTGAATTTCAGTAACAATTGCGGCTTCAGAATTTGACTGAAAAAGCTTAACCTTCAGGCTGCGCTGTTTGGCAGAATCTTTTACGAATTTTATCAAATCTTTATAGCTCTGCTTTCCGTAGATATCGGGCTCTCTGATGCCGAGCATGTTTATGTTTGGTCCGTTGATAACAAGAAATTTCATTTAAAAGCCTCCAGAAGATCAGATAATGCCTGTTCCAATGTGCCGTTGTTTGTAATTTCAGCATTTGCAAGCTCTTTATAAACCGGCAGACGCTCTTTTTCTAATGCCTTTGTTCCTTTTGCTTTTGAAACAGGGCGTCCGTCTGTGGCAAGCAGTTCCTGGTTGCGTCTTATGAACACACAGAAGCCGTTCTGTCTTAGATTCAATCTGTTTCTGCGGTTCATTACTGCGCCGCCGCCTGTTGCAATTACGGCACCTGATGTTTTGGCAATTTCTGCAATAACTTCGGTTTCTCTTGCTCTAAAATAGCTTTCACCGAATTTTTTGAAAATTTCTGGTATAGAAAGACGTTCACGCTTTTCAATTTCTATATCCAAGTCTATAAATGGGCGGTTAAGCTTTTCTGCGGCGGCTTTGCCAAGACTTGTTTTGCCTGAACCCGGCATACCAATGAGGATAAGGTTCTGCTTTTGGCGCAGAATCTTGTGAAAGACTTTTTCTTCCTGTTCTTTGCTGATTGTTTTTCCGGCAAATAGTTCAGCTGCTTTTTTAGCCTGTCCAACGAGCATCGGCAGACCGCCGCTTGCCTTTAACCCGCGGTCAAGACCCTGCTGAACAAATCTGCTTGCAAGCGGTGTGTACACAACGTCAAGAACGGCTTCAGCCTGCTCAAACTGGTCTATAGAAGTAATCTGATTCTCAGTTTCAGGGTAAGTGCCCACAGGTGTGGCATTTATCAAAATCTGCGCGTCTTTATGAAGAGGCAGGTCTGCGTATGTTGTTTTTCCGTTTCTAGAAATTACAGTGATGTTTCCGCCTTTGTCTTTTACGGCGGCGCATATTGTTGCACTTGTTGCGCCGTTGCCAAAAACAAGCACTTTCTTTCCATTAAAGTCTACGCCGGCTTTTTCAGCCATATTGAGAAAACCATAATAGTCGGTGTTGTCGCCGAAAAGCGTGCCGTCTTTTCTAAGAACTACGGTATTAACCGAGCCGATAGCCTTTGCCTGCGGAGAAAGCTCATCGCACAAGGCGGCTGCATCGCGTTTATAAGGGATTGTTACGTTGCAGCCGGCGTATTCCTTTTTTGAGAAGAATGTGCTGACATCTTCCGGCTCAAGGTTGATGATTTCATAGTCATAGTCGGCAAAGGCGGCATGAATTTCCTTTGAAAAAGAATAATTGATATTTCTTCCGATAAGACCGAATTTAGCCTTGCCGATTAATTTAGACTGATAGCGCTTGCTTGTTGCAAAAATTGCGTTGTAAACCTGCTCAATTGCGCCGGCATATTCTGGCGGAATAAGCTTTGTAAGGCGCTTTACAATGAGTTTTTCTCTTTCAGCCTGATTTACGCCGAGAGCGTTATCCTTTTTGTAGATTCCTATTTTTTCAACAGCATTCATACGCTCTGCAAAAAGCTTTGCAATCTGTTCGTCAATTTCATCAATTTTGTTTCTTAAAGTTTCAAGGGTTTCTTCCATAATATTCCTTTCTGATGAATGTATTCTAACCTATTTTCTGTGTTTCTTTAAGTTGTTTAGCGGCTGTTCTCTAAAAGAAGGTCATAAACAGCAATTGCGGTTGCGGCTTCTACGCATGGAACTGCGCGGAGAACAACGCATGGGTCGTGTCTGCCTTCAATATTGAGCTTTTCGTTTTTGCCTGCTGTCAGGTTTACAGAGTCCTGTTCTTTTGCAATTGAAGGCGTCGGTTTAAACGCTGCCTTAAAGACAATAGGCATGCCGGAACTAAGTCCGCCGAGAATGCCGCCGTGGTTGTTTGTCTTTGTTTTAACCTGTTCGCCGTCAAAATAAAACGCATCATTGTTTTCAGAACCGAATAGTTGTGCAGATTCAAAGCCGCGCCCGAATTCAATGCCTTTTACAGCCGGAACGGCAAAAATTGCCTGCGATATTCTATTTTCAATGCCGTCAAACATCGGCTCTCCGATGCCGGGCTTTAAGCCGACGCAGGCACATTCAATTATTCCGCCGACTGAATCGCCCTGAGATTTTGCGTTCAGAATTGTTTCTTCCATTAAAGGCCAGATTTTCTGATTAAGCAGAGGCTTTTCTGATTTTTTTAAGGCTTCAATTTCTTTTTTTGAAACTGAAACCATGTCAAAGTCTGAATCATGTACATCTTTTATTGAAGAAATATGCGCGCCGATAAAGATGTTCTCTTTTTCAAGCAGCTGCATACATACAGCGCCTGCAAAACAAAGCGGCGCGGTGAGTCTGGCTGAAAAATGTCCGCCGCCTCTGATGTCGTTAAAGCCTGAATGTTTTACAAAAGCCGGAAAATCAGAATGAGCCGGACGCGGAACTTCTTTTAATTTTGAATAATCTTTTGAGCGAGTATTTGTATTGTTTATAATAGCGCACAAAGGAGCGCCACAAGTTATGTTGTCAACAACGCCGCTTATTATGTGGAATTCGTCAGCTTCTGCTCTTGGTGTAGAAACCGCATTCTGACCGGGCGCGCGCCGCTTCATAAAGGAGTTGATTTCATCAGTATTAAGCTTAAAGCCTGCTTCCAAGCCGTCTATAACTACTCCGATGGCTTCTGAATGAGACTGTCCGAAAATTGAAATTTTTATGCAATTACCGAAGGCTGATGACATTAAAAGTTCCTCCTAATTTGTTGAAGTCCTGAAAAAATGACGGATAAGACTTTTGAACTGCTTCTGCGCCGTCTATTGTTACAGGTTCTTCTGATATTGTTGAAGCAATGGCAGCAGCCATAACAATGCGGTGGTCATTCTGGCTTGAGATTTTTCCGCCTTTGAGAGAGCCGTTTCCAAAAATTGTAATTGAATCCTCTGTAGTTTCTATTTTTCCGCCAAGATTCTTTATGAGATTTGCTACAGATTCAATGCGGTCGCTTTCTTTCAGTCTTAGGCGGGCAGCATTCACAAAATGAGTTGTGCTTTTTCTTGCACAGGCAGCAACTGCAAGCGGCGGCACAAGGTCTGGAATATCAGAGCAGTCAACCGAACATTCTATTGAAGATTCAAAAAGCTTAAGGATTTCTACAGCCGCCTTATCGCCCTGCGGCGAATTCATGTCAAGGTTTGAGACTGAAACTTCTGAGCCCATAAATTCTGCGCACAGCCAGAAAGCGCTGCAAGACCAGTCACCTTCAACTGCGTAAAAGCCGGGCGAAACAAGCTTTTGGTTTGCCGGAACTGTGTAGCTGTCCGCGGCAGCTTCGGTTTTTACACCGAATTTTTCAAGCACGTGGCGCGTAATCTCAACATAAGAAGCAGACTCAAGTTTTGAAGAAAGGCGGATAGTGCCGCCGTTTGCGATTGTTGAGGCAAATAACAGACCGCTGATATATTGTGAGCTTACATTTCCGGGCAGAAGAAAGTCTCTGCCGGTAAGTCTGCCCGAAAGAGTCAGCGGCAAAAAGTTTTCAGAGTGCTGCTTAAAAGAAATGCCGTTTTCCTGTAATGTCCGGCACAATTCTGTCATCGGGCGGTTTGGCAGTCTGCCCTGACCTGTAAAAAGCACTTCGCCGCCAACAGCAGCTGCAACCGGCAGAAGAAACCGCAGTGTTGAGCCGCTTTCATTACAGTCAGCTGTGCATTTTAGTGTTTTGGCTTTTGACGGGCTTACTTTGTATAAATTGTCTGTCTGTTCAATGTCAGCACCAAAAGCCTCAAGAACTTCGGCAGTTGCCTCAATGTCTTTTGACGTTGTTGAAATTTTCAGGCTGCATGGCGCATCAGCAAATGCCGCGCAGATTAAAGCCCTGTGTGCGTCAGATTTTGAGGCTATTGCCTCAACAGTTCCTTTCAGTTTAGCCGGTTGTAATTCTAAAATCATAAAACCTCATTCAGTTAAAAGGCTGCTGAAATCAGATTTTCAAAATCGTTTAATTTCATTGGTAAAAGTTCTGCTCTGCCTAATTCCGGCGAATAAACAACGGTTATTGAATCAGCATTCCGTTTTTTGTCTGACAATGCCGCTGTAAAAAGTTCGTATTTTGTGTAGCTGTGTTTAACAGGCAGATTGTTAGTTTCCAGAACAGAGATTAATTCGTCATATAAAGCTGGATTTACTTTATTCAATTTAACAAAGGCTTTTGTAATTGCAGCCATTCCGATTGATACGGCTTCTCCGTGGGTAATTTCATAATTGCTCAATTTTTCGATTGCGTGTCCTAGAGTGTGGCCGAAATTCAGTATCTGGCGGAGACCGCCTTCTTTTTCGTCCTGTGCAACTACATTTGCCTTAATTTCTACGCATTTTCCGATTATCTGCTTTAATGTTTCTGAATCTTTGTTAGTTATGCGTTTTCTAAAAAATTCAAATAATTCTGCATCTTGAATTACGGCTGTTTTTACTGCTTCAGCAATTCCGCAGGCAAAGTCTTTTTCGCTCAAAGTTTCAAGGCAGTTTGTGTCACAGATTACAAGTTCCGGCTGATAAAATGCACCGGCAAGGTTTTTGCCCGAGCTTAAGTTGCAGCCTGTTTTGCCGCCAACAGAAGAATCAACCATTGCCAGCAGTGTGGTCGGAATCTGAACAAAGCGTATGCCTCGTTTAAAGATTGCCGCTGAAAAGCCGGTCATGTCGCCGGTTACGCCGCCGCCTAAGGCAACAGCTAAATCTTTGCGCGTAAAATCATTCTGAGCAAGAAATTCAATCATTTGTGTGATTGTGCCCATGTGCTTTTGCGCCTCACCGTTTTTAAAAATGAATCTGAAAGTTTCAAAGCCGCTGCTTTTCAAAGACTTTTCAACTTTGTCAGCATAAAGCGGCTCAACTTTGTCATCGCAAAAAACAGCAACTTTTGCGGGCAGAGGCGAAACAGTTTCTTTTATGAAATTCCCGCTGTCATTGAGCAGATTTGAATCAATGATAACTGGATAATTCTTAGATGCTTTTACCTGAATTTTTTTCACAGGCGGTCCTCTCCTTTATCTGCATTTTCTTTACAGATTCGTCCCTCTTTTAGAAGCTCTTTTAATGTGGTTTCATCTCTGGCTTTAAGAGCGTCACGATATTTTATCAGATTTTCGATAACTGTATCGACTTCTTTTTCCAAATTTTCTGAATTATCAAGAAAAAGCTCTGTCCACATTGTTTCATTCAGTCTTGCTACGCGGGTCATGTCTTTGTAGCTGCCGGCAGAAAAACCTGCATGTTCGTTTGCGGTCGGGCTTTTTATAAAAGCGCTTGAAACTACGTGTGCCAGCTGAGATGTGTAGGCGATAATTCTATCGTGCTTTTCCGGTGTGGTAATCTCAAAGTTTGTGAAACCCAGATTGCTCCAGAACTGCTTGATGCTGTGCAGAAGTTCAAGGTCTGTGTTCTGCGGCGGAACTAATATAATAGAAGCATTATTAAAAAGTTTCCGCTGTGCGTTGTCAAAGCCTGAATATTCAAGACCTGCCATTGGGTGTGCGCCTATAAAGGTAAAGCCCTGTTCTTTTGCAAGCGGGAACAAAGCGTCGCATACAACCTGCTTTATTCCGCAGCAGTCCATTATAATTACGTTCTTTTTGAATTTCTGGTAATTGTTCTTTACAAAATCGATGCAAATTCCAGGATATGTGGCAATTATGATGATGTCGCAGATTGAAAGTTTTTCGTCTGTAAGAGAATCATCAATTGCGTCAAGAAGAATTGCCTTCCTTAAAACCGGTTCAAGAACATCGCGTCCTAAAACTGTGTGCGGTGTGCTGTGCTTTATTGCTTTTGCGACAGAACCGCCTATAAGACCTAAGCCTACAATTCCAATTATCATGAATTAACTCCAAACTTAAGCTTTGTAAGCGTATGGTCTTATTGCAAAACAGCATTTTGCCACATCATCAAAAACCTGTGGTGTAAGTGACTGTGCACCGTCACAGAGCGCATGCTGCGGGTCATTGTGAACTTCAATCATGAGTCCGTCTGCGCCCGCTGCTGTTGCTGCCATAGCCAGCGGTTTTACATAAGCCGAGATGCCACATGCGTGGCTTGGGTCAATTACAATCGGCAGGTGTGTCTGCTTTTTCAAAACAGGAATAGCTGAAATATCAAGCGTGTTTCTTGTTGCAGTTTCAAAAGTGCGGATACCGCGCTCGCAGAGAATAACGTTTTCGTTGCCGCCTGCCATGATGTACTCAACGCTCATAAGCAGTTCCTGAATTGTGTTTGCAAGGCCACGTTTAAGCAGAATTGGCTTTCTTGTTCGGCCAAGCTCTTTCAAAAGTTCAAAGTTCTGCATATTGCGGGCACCAACCTGAATCAGGTCAACGTCATCAAAAAGCGGAAGCTGCGAGAATTCCATGATTTCTGAAACAATAGGGAGACCTGTGGCTTCTTTTGCTTTTAAAAGGTACTCAATGCCGTTTGCGCCGAGACCCTGAAAAGAGTAGGGCGATGTACGCGGCTTGAATGCGCCGCCGCGGAGCATTGTTGCACCAGACTTTTTAACCTGTTCTGCAATGCTTACAACCTGTTCTTCAGATTCAACAGAACATGGGCCGGCAATAATATTGAAGGTTCCGCCGCCGAATTTAACGCCGTTTACATCTATAATACTGTCCTGCGGATGGAATTTTCTGTTTGCGTTTTTGTAAGGTTCCTGAATTCTTTTTACATCTTCTACAATATCAAGGGAACGGATCAAATCGATGTCAACGGCAGATGTGTCACCGACAAGTCCAAGAACAAGCGAGCTTTCGCCTTCGCTTGTGTGAATTTTAACGCCAAGACTTTTCAGCCAGTTCTTCAAATTTTCAAACTGTGTCTCGTCGTGGTCTTTTTTTACTACTACAACCATATATGTACTCCTGTAAAGCTTAATACTTAAGTGATGCTTCATATTATGCGAATTAAAAAAAGTGAACAAGTAGAAAATTTATTTTTCTATAAAAAAATATAGCATAGATGTGTATTTATACTACACATAATATAAGGTGTAGTGTTAACTAGCGTTTTTATGCTTTGTAATTGTATAGTAATAACCTGTTTTTTAACTGGAAAATGATGTGATTAAATTCTGTTCAAAATTGAATATAAGAAATTACTTGTATTTTGTATAATATAATTTTCAGCCTGAAAATGCCCGGTTTTCTTAAGGAAAACGGTTTTGTTATAGGTGGATTCACCTATTTGTAAATCGTTTAACGTTCGCTTATCATTAATGTACAAAGGAATATGGAGGAAATATGAAAAAAATCGTGTTAGTTGCTGCAGCAGCAGTCCTGGCATTGAGCTTGGTAGGATGTAGCAAGGGCGGTTCTTCTGCTAAAGGCAAGAAAGAAGCTCTTAACATCTCTGTTTTCACTATTCAGCAGCGTGAACAGCCGCCTGCTGACAACAAAACTTACAAATGGATCGAAGAAAAATTCGGTGTAACATTTAACTGGGATATTCTGGTTGGTGATAAAGACCAGAAAATCGGTTTGCTTATCGCTTCAGGTGACCTTCCTGATCTCGTAGAAGTAGATTCAGAGAAGTTCCAGGGTGCAGGTTGTCTCCGCGACCTTAAGCCTCTTGTAGAGAAATATGCTCCTAACTTAAGAAAGCATTATGAATCTGCATGGAAGAAGATGATCGATCAGGATTCAGAAAAAGATGCTAACGGAAACATCACAACAGAGCACATCTACTCTCTTCCTAACTATGGTGTTTATGACGGAACTCCATCTGATACATACTACAACCAGAACGGTTGGTGGATTCAGAAAGCAGTTCTCAAAGAATTCGGCTATCCAGAAATCAAAACAGTTGATGAATATTTCGATCTTATTGAAAAATATTACAAGAAATATCCAACAATTGACGGTACACCGACAATTCCATTCTCAATCATCACAGCTGACTGGGAAGCATTTGACTTGTGGAACCCACCAAACTTCTTGGCTGGTTATCCAAACGATGGTAATGGACACATTACTCTTGAAAACGGTAAATACGTTTACACAGACAACTTCGTTGATGAAAATGCTTACAGATGGTTCAAACTTGCTAACGGATATTTCCAGAGAGGCTTGATTGACCCAGCTTCTTTCACAGACAACCGTGACCAGTACTATGCAAAGATTGCACAGGGCCGTGTTCTTGGTATGTTCATTCAGGGCTGGCAGTTCATGGGTGAACCAGAACAGACACTTTGGTCAGCTGGAAAAGATGAAAGAACTTATGCACCTCTTCCATTGACATTTGACAGATCTATTAAGCCGCACTACCGCGACCGCTCACTTCCAAACCTTCAGAGAGGTTATGGTATCACTGTTAAGTGTCCTGAAGACAAAGCTATCAAGATTCTTCAGTTCATGGATGAAATGATTAAAGAAGAAAATCAGAAAGTTCTTTACTGGGGCTTTGAAGGTGAAGATTATCTCATCGATACAGATGGTTCTAAGACAGGCACAAAGGGTGCTGCTTACAGAACTGACGAACAGCGCGCACAGCAGAGAGATCCTGTATGGGTTCAGAAGAACCGTGCTTCTCTTTGGATAGAAGAAGCTCCAAAACTTGAAGGTGTAATGTCTTCTGGATATTCACGCAATATGGATGACCTTGAATGGGAATATGCTCTTACTCAGAAGCCGGTTGACATTGAGTTGTGGGAAGCTTACGGCGTAGGTTCTTATGCTGAATTCGTAGATCCTAACCCGCCAAAGAATGCCGGTTGGTATCCAATGTGGCAGTGCAACCCATCTGCTGAAAACGGTGGAATCGAAGAAGAAGCAGCAGTTGCTATGAATGGATTTGAAACAGTTCAGAGAAAGTACCTCCCATTGATGATTATGGGCAAACCTGCTGATTTCGATAAGACATGGAACGAGTACTGTGCATTGTTGAAACCTCTTACAGAGAAATACAACAAGTTCATGCAGCAGCAGCTCGATCACCGTGTTGAAGCATTCGGTGGTTTTCAGGACTAATTAAGTCAAACCTTGAAGTTGTAAAGCTTTAAGGTTTGGACACAAAAGTGTCTAGCTTAAACATGGGTAGAGAGCTGTGAGTTGCAGTTCTCTGCCTTAAAAAAGTCCACGGAGATATTCTGTGGACTTTTTTTTAATCATTTTTTTGGATGAGTGTTTATATGAAAAATAAAAATGATTCTAGTTCTGCATCGGCACCAGTCAATCCAGAATTAGTAAATAGGAAAACAAAATGGATGATTTTGAGTAAGCAGAAAATGCTTATTCTTATGTCTGTTCCATTCGTTCTATACATTATATTGTTCAGATATGTCCCTCTCTGGGGCTGGACAATGGCATTTCAGGATTACAAACCATATAAATCTTTTTCACAGCAGACTTGGGTTGGCTTTAAGTGGTTTGTACAGCTTTTTACAGAAAAAGAATTCCTGCTTTCTTTAAGAAATACAGTAGGAATGAGCCTTATCAGTACGGCTCTCGGTTATATTACTGCTATTATTCTCGCAGTTTTTTTGAACGAAGTACGTTATATTGGTATCAAAAAATTCGTTCAGACAGTTTCTTATCTTCCGCACTTCCTTTCTTGGGTTATAGTTACAAGTTTGGTTGCGAATGTACTTTCCGTTGAAGACGGAATTTTAAATGATATATTATTGTGGCTTGGAATTGTTAAACAGCCTGTTCAGTGGCTTGCCGTACAAAAATACTTCTGGCACATCATCGGTTGGACTTATGTTTGGAAGGAAGTAGGTTGGAACACAATTGTTTATCTTGGTGCAATGACTGCCATTGACCCTTGTTTGTACGAAGCAGCACAGATTGACGGATGCGGCCGTCTCCGCAAAATCTGGCACATTACACTTCCTGGAATTAAACCGACAATCATTATCATGATGATTATGTCTGCCGGTCATATTCTTGATGCTAACTTTGAAATGCCGTACTTGTTACAGAACGGTATGATTCAGGATGTAGCAGAAACAATTGATATTTATGTATTGAAATACGGTTTCAAACTATCTAGATACGGTCTAGCAACCGCTGCCGGTATCTTTAAGAATGTTGTTAACATCTTGCTTCTTATTATAGCTAATACAATTGCAAAGAAGAGCGGTGAGGAGCGTTTGATATGATAGACGAGAAAAAACGAAGCGAATATGCTGCCGCTAAAAGACGCACAAATTTAAGCAACTTGATTTTTGATATAATCATTTACCTTGTGCTTGCATTTGTTGTTATTACAACAGTTTATCCTTTCTGGAACACTATCGCCATTTCTTTGAATGACGGTCTTGACTCTTTGAAAGGCGGAATCAAATTCTTCCCAAGAAAATTTACATGGAAGAATTACCAGGATTTGTTTGTTACACCGCGTATTTTTAACGCCGGTATTATTTCAGTAACAAGAACTATTTTGCAGACAATATTAAGCGTATTTTGTACATCAATGCTTGCTTATGCTTTGAGCCGTAAAGAATTTGTTATCAGAAAGTCTTTAACAGCAATCCTTGTAATTTCTATGTATGTAAATGCTGGTTTGATTCCTGGATATATGCTTATCAAGAATCTTCATCTTCTTGGTAAATATTCAGTTTATATCATTCCGTGTCTTGTTGATATTTTCAACTTCATTCTTGTTAGAACATATATTAATGGTTTACCGGACAGTTTTGTTGAGTCTGCACGTATTGACGGTGCCAACGAATTCAAGATTTACATGAGCATCATTATGCCGTTGGCTATTCCTTCAATTGCTATGATTTCATTGTTCACAGCCGTAAACGCATGGAACAGCTGGTTTGATACATATATGTACTGTTCTGATAAGCCTAGACTACATTCTTTGCAGTACGTTTTGATGTCGTTCTTGCAGCAAAGCCAGAACCAAAGTTCTTCTGCAGCTGATGCTAACTCAATGGCTGTTGCAGCAGGTGCTGGTTCAACAGCGTCAAAGTCAACTCCAATCAGTATCCGTTCTTCTATTACTATGGTTGCAACACTTCCAATTTTGGTTGTTTATCCATTCGTACAGAAGTACTTTGTTGTTGGTATGACAATCGGTGGTGTAAAAGAATAACAGCAATCTATATAAAAGATTGTATAAACAAAAAAAAGCACATCTGAAAGCAGATGTGCTTTTTTTTTCTCTTTTGCCTGAAATTCTTTGTTCAACAAAAGATTTTTATTCGTGCCGAGGGTTTAATACCTGTTTCCGTAGGAAACATCCCCCTCTAGGGCGAAATAAGGGGTATTAAACCTGAGAGCAATTCCTTAGCAGAACGAACGACACCCAGAACGCCGCTAGGAGCTTCGCTGCGAGTCTGCGTCGGGGTTCGTTCACTTGAATAGCTTTTTAAGGATTTTTTCTACTGTTTTTTGAACAAAATCTTCTGCCTGTTCTGGAGTAAGATATTTATATTCACGATCAAGTTCACCTCTTTCATCATTTCGGTAAAACCAGGTAATGTATTGTCTTCTGTTTTCAAAGGCATCTTTGGCAAAAATGTCCATAAATTCATTTTCAAAATTCACTGCATTTTCATAAATTGAAAAACCACGGAAATCCGGATGTTGCTTTAAGTACAGAAAATCAATATCATACCAGTCTTTCTTTGCTGCCCACACAAGTTTATATTCATCTTCAGCAGCTTCTTTTGGATATGCCTGAATTAAAGGCTTATAAACAAAGTTTGACCATTCAATATCAGACAATAAGTGAACATAATATCCAAGAAAAAAAGAATATTCTTTTTTTGTATATTTATCATTTATTTCTTCATTAAAGTATTTTGAACAAAACCCGTCTATATTTATGGATACATTATATAAACCGTCATTGAAATGTGAAACAGTTTTGGGAGGTGTGAATTTTGTCCAGTCTTCATTTGGAACGCCACTGTCTGGTGCAATGTTTCCCATAACAAATGCTGTTTCATCAATATTCTTTAGTTCATTAAGCAGTTTATCTGCTATTCTTAAATGTACCATCCATGAAGCCATATATTTCCCCATAATATATTTTAATTGATTGTTTCATTGCCATAATATCCGGTTAAAAGCAAAACCAAAGCAGAACAAGCGAGAAGGCCGTCCGCAATTCCTACTGGAATCATGAAAAGCATGAGGTTCATCGTTAGAACGCAGTTTATAACCGAAAGGATAAATCCCCATTTTCGGTTTTTAAGAACACCGATAGCACCAATGACCCTTGCTATACCAAAAACTACAGACATAGGTATCATAAAAATAATGTTGTTTCTGAAGAAATCAATCGCAAAAATCGGAGGAATTGCATTGAGATCTAAAGCTCCTTTAAATACAAAAGGCATCAGCATTAAGCCAGAACCTGCTTCCATCATTGCACCGTGTATTATCATAATAATCGCGGCAATTTTAAATTTTCTGTTTTTCATTTTAACCTCTTTTATTTATGTGATTTTTTGGAATTAAACTAAAAAGTTTTCAACGGAATATTAACTGCTATGTCTTCTGTAACAGTAAATTTATGTTTTTTGAATTTACCGGGGATTCCTTTACCGTTGTAATTACTTAAGCCTACAGGCTCTTTTGGAATATCCATAAAGCCTGTATCAAGGTTACCGTTCATGTTGATGTCATGACAAAGCATTATAAGATATTCACCGTCTGACAGATGAGTTTCAAAAGAAATACTGTCAATTTCTGGTTTTAGCTTAAATTCTTGAAAAGCCTTTCTCTTATCATAATTATCTGAAGAGTTATAAATGCATAAAATAATCTGTCCTTCAGAAGATTGAATCTTTGAGATATTGACAGTCACTTTATTTTGTCTTGAAGCATCTTCAGCCACAAGCGATAAAGCAAAAACAAGCTGAATTAAAACAGCAAAAGCTAATTTCTTTAAAGATTTCATCTGAAATACTCCTTAATATGCTTGAAAATAGATTCCTTGAATTTTTCTATTTTTTCTTCTGTCAATTCGTCAGAAATAAGGTATCTTGAAAGACAAAAGAAAAATGGCGCGTAAAATTTTTCTGCAGCAAAGGCGGGATCATCACAAGAAATAATTCCGGCATTATTAAATACGGAAAAAACAAATTGCTGGATTTCTAGAGGTTTTTCAAAAAGCCAGTAAGAATAAAGCTGATGAACCTTAGGATTGTTCAAATGATCAATGCTAAGAATACGGATAACCTTATTACAGAAAGGGTCTGCAAGATAGTTATCTATATATTGATTCATAATTTTAGGTAAAAGATTATCAAACGCCTGCGGGGTTGACATAAGAGAAGGAAATGCAGAGCTCATCTTTGCAATAAGCGATTCTGAGTGATTTTCAAATTGTTTAAGAATTTCATTCAGAATTGCTTCTTTATTCTGAAAATGGTAATAAACGGTACTTTCTTTGATATTTACTACTGAGCAAATATCACGGATTGATACTGTTGAAAAGCCCTTTTGAGAAAATAAATTCAGAGCTGCATCTAATATTTCTTCTTTAGTTTTATTCATCCTATTATACCTAACACTAGTTAGAATATAATCTAACAGATGTTAGATTGTCAAGATGTTTTTTTGATGATTATTTTATATTAATCTGATGGAATAAAGTAGATAGCGTTTAGTGTGTCAGATAAAGAGAAATTTTTTGAGTGAATCTAGTTCATGTCGCCGATGTCAATAAGCAAATCGAATTTCCATTCAGGCTCGTTTATTGTGAGCATAACTAAATTGCCTATAGAAGTAGCGGTTAATGGTGTTTTGCCTTCAAGCTGATACAAGA
>CAMJMF010000055.1 GCA_946406925.1 uncultured Spirochaetales bacterium
GGCGGATGGCCTGGGCGGCGCGGTCTACTCCTCCCGCGGGTCGATCTCCTTCACGGAGACGCCGCCGTGCGTGATGATCGCTTCATCGATCGGCCTCGGTTTTTTCACCGTCATGCGCATGCATTTGAGCGTTCCGGCGATCGCGGCGCGCTCCTCGCGCGTAAGCTCGTCGATGCTCTTCTCCGGAGAAACCGCGGAAAGCATCAGCACCGTGTCGATCATCCTCTGCGGCAGCAGGTCAGTCATCGCGTTTTTGACCTGTTTGTGCTTGTATTTTTCAAAAAATCTGATGTACTGCGATTTTGCGGCGTCTATAAAGATTAAATCGAACTGTTTTTCAGTTTCAAAAAGCAGCGCGTCCTCTAGATAAATTGAAATGCGGTTTTCAAGGTTTTGAGCCTTTATGTTCTGAACCGCCTGCTCATAGCGTTCTTTATCAATTTCAAGCGTTGTTACGCAAATATCATCAGACACGCCCGCAAATTTTATTGCTGAATACCCGATTGCAGACCCGATTTCAAGAATGCGCTTTATTTTGTGTTCTTCTATATATTTGCAGATAAACTCGATGCCCTCATCTTTCATGATTGGCACCGCATGTTCTTTTGCATATTCCTTTATAGGCGTTAACGACTGCATGGCATAAGTTATAGCATTTCAACAATCTTTTTTCGAGGGTTGTTTCAGCAGAAAAACGGCCAAGCATAAAAAAAGCCGAGGGCTTTTAACCGACCGGCAAAACAAAGGCAGCATCTTAGATATTATGAACCAAAAACATAGGCATAAAACTTTTATGCCTATGTTTCATTGTACTTACAGGTCTTTATTGGATTATCTCCAAACCATTCAATAGCTCAAATACATTATCTTCTAATGTTGGATATAAGTCTTGAATAACTCCTATAACAAATTGAACTGTTCCTGTATCACCTGTCCAGCAATAATAGTTATAAATTACATCTACATCCATTAATTTAGCTAAAGCATGCACGCAATACAATTCAGTTCCATTTACTATTTTCGTCGTTTCATCAGTTATCTCGAATTCGTCTGCGATTTGTTTTGCATTATATTCAATTGCGGTACGGAGCATTTTATTTGATACTTTGCCTTTTTCTGTAAGTAGAAAGGCTGAACATGAATTGTCATTATAATAAAAGCTTACTTCACTTGAATTAGAAAATTGTTCTTTTATTCGCCATTTATCGGGATCATACCAGACATTTACAAAACCTAATTTGCTTTCATATTTCTTTGTTGCAGATTCTGGTTTGGATATTTTACTTTTTGATTCTGCCTTTTTTGTTTTTTTCTCTTCATATTGCCATGTACCGTCATCTTTAAGAATGACAGATTTTCCACTGCTTGTAGTTGCCTTAATATCCCTTGCAAAAAGAAAAGTAAAAACAAATAACAAATTTAAAACTATTAGAAATACTTTTTTCATAAACACCTCTCTTATAAAACAAAGTTTATACTCTTTTAAGGGATAATGTCAAACAAAAAGCCGGCGGGCTTTAACCGACCGGCTTTGCAGCTTGCCGCGACTTGACGGCAAGGCTTTTGATTGAACTATAGAATGCTACAGTTGAAGCTTTTCTGTGTCACAGCGTGAAAGAACGCGGCGCACTTTGGCATTCAGGGCAGAAACGAGGTCTTTGTCTTCCATGTTGTCTTCTGCCATATTCTGCAGACACAGAATAGCACCGCTAATCTCTTCGTTAGAAGGCTTTTCTACGCTTTCAGCATTTTCTTCAGAAGCCTGCTTGTTTTCAGCATCTTCATCAGGGTCTTTCTTTTCTTCAATGACTCTTTCAACTTTAGATGTTTCATTAAGCAGACCTGGATTGCTTCTAAGTCTGTTGATTACATACTCAAGCTTTACGCGCTCTTCACTTGAAAGAAACAGCGTCTTCTTAGGCTGCGGCAGGTAATTGCACAAGCCGCGCATATAAGCAAACATATCGGCAATTGAAGTTTCTTCAGGAGAACGGCGCTCTATGCTTGTTTCTCTAAGCTTTTTAAGAGCTTCTCTAATAGCGGCACGCAGCTCGCGGCGTTTTCTTGCGCCGGCTGATTCAACTTCTTCAAGCTTTTCTTCAACAAGCTCTTCTTTTGCATTTTCAGCAAGATCCATAAGCTTGCCGTCAATTACCTGATTAAGCGCGGCATCAAGCGCAAGATTGTCCGGTCTTGGGTCAGGCTTACTCTTCTCAAAGTTAGGCAGAGGCGGCAAAGGCGGCAGCTTCTGTTCCTGCGGCGGATAATAAATCGGCTGAGGCGGATAATATGGTGGTGGAGGCGGCGGTGTATAAGGCGGCTGCTGGTTAGGCTTACCGTTGCCAAGCTCAAGCACCTCTTCTGATTCCATAACGTCATTAGGTTTCTTGCCGCCGTTTCCAGACGGTGTAAACGGATTATAAGACTCTTCTTCGTCAGCAGGGTCACTGTCAATCGGCACATCATCGCCGGAACCTAAAACGAGCGAATCAAAATCATCTTCGTTGCTGTTAAAGTCTTCGTCAGAAACATCAAAATCTATTGGAGACGGTTCGTTCTCTGATTCGTCTTTTCTGAGGGCATCAAGACCGTCGCCGCCGCCAAGGAAAAGCTCATCAGGATATTCTTCAGGATCTATTTCTTCTTCAACTTCTTCAGACTCAAGCGCATCAATCGGTTTTTCGTCAATCTGCTGTTCTTCATCTTCAACAAGACCAGACAACGGCATAAGCTCGTCTTCTGAATCAAGAAGCTGAAGATTCTTTTCTACGTCCTCGTTTTCGGCATAGTCGCCGGTTGAGCTTTCATAAGCGGCAATTGCCTCGCCAAGGTTATCAAGGTCTGAATTTGAACCGCTTGCATCATTCAGAATGCTTTCAAACAGTTTTGTAACAGCCTCGTCTTCAGGATACTGCTTGTGAAGGCGTGTAACCGCTGACATAAGGGCAGGATTGTCTTTATCAAGCGACTGTGCTTTTCTGAAAACCTTTACCGCGTTTTCAATTTCAGCAAGCTCGCTGTAAATTACGCCGAGATAAATCCAGGCTTCGCAATCTTCTGATTCAGAAGCAAGGTAATAGCGCATTTCAAGCTCGGCTGCTTCAAAATTGCCAAGCTTATAAAGATGGCGGGCAGCGTCAAAGCGGTATTTAATATTTTCAGGCTTAAGCTTAATTGCTTTTTCAAAACAGTGCAGAGCTTTTGTGTCTTCGCCGTTGATAAGTAGATATTCGCCGAGAAGTGCAAGTGCATCAGCATTATTCGGGTCAATGTCCAGAATTTTGCGCAGGCGTTTTGACGACTCATTGTATTTTTCCATGTTCATGAGGAACTGTGCGCACTGCAAAGTAAGATTTACATCATCAGGGCGCACCTGCTCCATTTGAAGCAGCAGGTCGTAAGCGTCTTCTTTACGGTCAAGCATCTCAAGTGCGGTAATTTTTCCGCTTAAAGCATCAACATTGGTCTTATCAACAGAAAGAGCTTTGTCGAATTCATCGTTTGCTTCTTCGTAGCGTTCTTTGTGCAGAAGCAGGTTTCCCAAGGCTGTGTGAAGCTCTACATTTTTATAAGACAGGTTTATAGCCTGGCGCAAAATGTCTTCAGCCTGGTCGTCATGGTTGCAGAGACGGTGAAGTCTTGCAAGACTTACCATTGCCTCAATCCAGCCCGGCTTTTTGCGCAGCGCGTTTTCATAAGCTTCTTCAGCTTCTGCGTATTTTCCTATAGCTTCGTAACTTGTGGCTGAATTATAGTGAATAATCGGGTGGTTGGCGTCAATGCGGAGAGCCTTGTTGAAAAGCTCAAGAGCTTTTTCGTGGTTATTCTGAAGTGCGTAGATGCAGCCAAGGTGGTTGTGAGCAAGAACATCGTTCGGGTTCTTTTCAAGAACATGCTCAAAGCACTTGATTGCATCGTCATAGCGTTCCATTACCTTATAAGTCTGTCCGAGGTTGTAATAAGTGGCGATGGAATCTTCATCTATTTCAAAAGCTTTGTTAAGAATGTCTACAGAATCTTGATAGCGTCCGAGACGGCGGTAAATACTTCCGATATTATCGATTGCGGTAAAATTTTTGTCATCAAGCTCAAGCACCTTGCTGTAATATTCAAGTGCTTTTTCGTCATTGCCGGAACCGACATAGACTTTGCCCAATTCAGAAAGAATCGAAATATCATCAGGTTCTTCCTGCCTGCATTCTTCCAAAAGTTTTACAGCTAACTCATAATCGTGTGAAAAATATGCATCTTTTGCACGGTTCAGTTGTGAATCAAAATTTGTGCTCATTTTACTTTCCTCAGCGGGCGGGCATACACTTCTTTTGAAAGAGCACCCACAATCCGCTTATCCAATGAAGAATAAGCAGCAACCGCAAAATAATATATATTTCCGTTTTTTAAGCCAGTAAGCCGGTAAGAAAGCGTATCACCGACATCAATCGGAGAAGCACCTTCAACAGCAATACTTCCAAGGTATTCGCCCGGATGTTCGCCGTAATAAATGATATAACCGCCGACAGAAAAATCAACTGAAGATGTCCAAGACAAATCTACAACGCTGTTGCCGGCTGTTGCCTTGATTGTTGCAGGCGGCAGAGGCGGTGTTGTTTCGTTATAAGTAAGAACAACTTCTGATACAGACGGTGTCTCGCCGCCGTTTCCGTCAGGGTAAAGCTCAGCGGCAAGCTGAAAATATCTGCCGCTTACGCCGCGGATTTGTGTTCCCGGAACAACAGGAACCCATTCAGGATATTCATCTGTCCATTCATAGAAATTGTCACCGCCGCGCACGTAAAAAGCTACGTCAGTTTCTTTTGGTGTTGAGTAAATTGCCTGAAGTCCTGTGAGGGCTGAATTAAAACCGCTTGAAGCAAGTGGCTGTGACTCAAAGCGTCCGCCTTTTCTTGCGTAAAAATCATGCAGGGTTGAAGTTCTTGCTGTGCGCGAAATGCAGATTTCATCGATGAGACCGCTGTATTTTGTACAAATTTCAATGTCAGCAGGAACGCCGAGACGTGCGTTATAAACTTCGCCAGATTCGCGCTGTGTTGAAGTTACATATCTTACAGCCTGAATCTTTCCGTCTATGCGGTATTCAATTAAACCAGACTCATCATCATAAGCAATCTGATGATGTGCCCATTTTCTAGGAATTATGCTGTCTGTGCTTGTAATAATAACTTCTGACTCAACCTTGTTGCCGGCACCAAAAATATTGTTGAAAACCCACTCAACATGGTTGTTGAAAAAAGAAGCGCGTATATCCTGATAAAGAGGAGAATCTCCGACATTGCGTGAAGAACGCCAGCTGAAGAACTGTTCACCGCTTTCTGCAATTGAAGGACAGAGCCAGAATTCAATTACGAATGAACCTGTAAGACCTGCACCGCCAAAAATCGAATTCTTAGAGCCATGAAGTCTTAAACCGATTTCTTTGCCGCGGCTGAGACCAGAGGCATTACCCATGATTGTCTTGCCGTTTATGTCAAGATTGTTCACTGCAACAGTATAATTTCCTGCTGCATCATTTACAGTTCCATTTTCAAAAGAAATAAGAAGGTCAGTTTCAGATGTTACCCTGTGCTCGTCATTTGAAAGCAGGATAGATTCATAACCGAAGCGTCCTGTACCAAACTCAACGGTGTCCATTACAGAAAGATTAGGCCATCCGTTTTTTCCGCCAAGTGTAATAGTTTTTGTCTGTGCGGCAAGATTTTGTGCTGCACAAACCAGTAGACAAACCACAACAAAAAAGGGTATTTGTTTCTTAAGCATTTTTTCTACCAAAGGCTTTTCTAACGCCGGAAGTTAAGAAAGCCGCCTTAAAGATTTATAACATGACCGATGCAGAATTAAACCGCAAACAGCTCCATGAAACCGCATTAAAAGCTCCGAAAAGCAGCGGAGTTTATCTCTGGCGTAACGCAGAATCTACAATTATCTACGTCGGCAAGGCAAAGAACCTCAAAAACCGTCTTTCGTCCTATTTTGCCGGCCGCAAGGATATCAAGACAAGAATTCTCGTTTCAAAAGCCCGCTCTATCGAGTATATCACTACCTCAAACGAATATGAAGCTCTACTTCTAGAAAATACGCTGATAAAGCAGCATAATCCAAGATATAACATAAACCTTAAAGACGGAAAATCATATCCTGTTCTGCGCATCACCAACGAAGACTTTCCCAAAGTATTTAAGACACGCCGTATTGTTCAGGACGGCTCGCAATATTTCGGACCGTTTCCGAATGTAGGCGCGCTTGACACATTCATCGAGAGTCTCTATCGGCAGTATAAGATCCGCCACTGCAAGAAATTTCAGAAACGCAAAAGTCCGTGCCTTTATTATCACATCGGACAGTGCGCCGCGCCCTGCTGCGGCAAAATCTCGAAAGAGAGCTATATTCAATATATCGAAGAAATTGAGTCAATACTTGAGAGTGAAGACGAAACACAGATAAAAAACCTTGAAAACACAATGAAAGAAGCCGCAAAGCTTCTTCAGTTTGAAAAAGCCGCCCGCCTCCGCGACGGAATTGCGGCGATAAGAACTCTGCGCGAGCAGAACGCTGTAGAAGACTTTGACCCTGAATCAAGAGATTATGTAGAAAGCTACAGCGAAGGGCCGCTTGTCTCGTTCTGCGTGCTAAAAATGCGGAACGGCAAGCTTATTGCCAAAGACTGTTACCGCACAAAAACGTTGAACGATGAAGATGAAACTACAAGCGAATTCTTGCGCGCATATTACACCGACCCGAGCCAGATTCCGCCGCATATATTTGTCTCAAGCCGCGAAAACCTTGAGCTTACCCGTCAGTTTTTCTCTGAAGTTTTAGGCGCACACACTGACATAAGCACTGTTGAGCCGGGTTCGCCGAGCGAAAAGCGCAATCTTGCCGCACTAGAGATGGCGCGCCAGAACGCAAAAGAAGACATAATAAGGCGTCTGCGCGAACGCGGTGATATTCCTGCGATGGAAGAGCTTATGCACATACTGCACCTGCCTTGTCTGCCGGTGCGCATTGAAGGTTTTGATATTGCACATATCGGCGGCAATTTTCCGGTTGCAAGCCTTATCAGCTTTTACAACGGAAACCCAGACAAAAAGAACTACAGATATTTCCGGCTGAAAACGACAGACGGCATTATTGATGATTTTGCCTCTATGCAGGAAGCGACTCGCCGCCGCTATTCAAGGCTTTTAAAGGAACAGGCTGAAATGCCTGATTTGATTATGATAGACGGCGGCATAGGCCAGGTTAATGCGGTTCAGGCTGTTCTTGACGATCTCGGGCTTGATATTCCGATTGTGGGTCTTGCCGAGCGCTTTGAAGACTTGTACCTGCCGCACAACAGCACGCCGATAAAGCTGCCCAAACGAAGCGAGGCACTGCGGCTTTTGCAGCGCGTCAGAGATGAAACGCACCGTTTTGCAACATCTAAGAATCAGGCACTGCGCACAAAGGCGAACACCACGCTGCAATTTGAAGCACTCCCGAATGTCGGCAAGGCTAGAGCCGCCGCGCTGCTTGAGAAATTCAAAAGCATTGATGAGCTTGCCATTGCTGAACCGGAAGCTGTTTATTCTGCGGCAAAATGTTCTATTGAACAGGCAAAAGACATTATAAAAAGCGCAAAAACGCTGAAAGCTGCATCTTCTGCGCTTGTAAAAGACGGGCTTCATGCGCGCGCCAACGCAACAAAGCACAGCAATTCTGCCACAAACAGCGACATTGCGGCACTTGCAAAGGCGGCTCTAGAAAAATAGCAGCAACCTCTTAAATTGCAGGCGGCAACGACAGTTTTTGGCTTTAGTCCATGTTTTCAAAATCAGAATAGATGTTGATTTTTCTGCTTTCGGTTCTTTTCTTGGTTTTTGCTTTTCTGCTTCCAGAGGAATTCAAATCGCCGGAAGTTAGAATGCTCATAGATTTTTCAGAAGCCTGCCGTCTGCGTTTAGCTTCAAGCTGAATTTCTGAAATTTCTTCGTCTTTTCTAATTAAGATTTCATTCACAGAATTTACGTGAACCGAATAAAACTTGTTCTTCCCATTCAATTCGTCAAGAACGGCAAGCAGATCCTGCAGTGCAATTCCGGCTTTTTTCTTTGTGTCGAGCTTTGTGTTTTCCCTTATCTTTTTTGCAAGAATAAATTCTGAAAAAGTGGATTTATTCTCCATCATGAGAAAAGCTTTTAATATTTCATTTTGAATCGGTGTAAGACTGCTCATATTATTCTGCTATTCTGCCCTTTCGGCGAGTTCTTCCCAGCGGTTTGTTTTTTGTTCTATTAAATTCGATATTTCATCGTAGCGTTGCGTTTTTTCCGCGGCAGAACCGTCTTTGGCAAAATCTGCGCTTGCAAACAATGCTTCAAGCTCAGCTTTTTCTTCTTCAAGTGAAGCAATTTCATCAAGCAGCCCGTCGAATTCCTGTTTTTCTTTGTACGACAGTTTCTTGGGTTTTTCTGTTTTTTTAGGCGCTTCCTCTACGCTTTTTTTAGCCTGAACAGCAGACTGCTCCGATTTTTTGTTTTCTTCGATATAGGCGCGGTAATCGGCATAACCGCCTGCAAAATAGCTTATATTGCCTTTGCCGTCCAGAACAAACAAAAAATCGGTGACATTATCCAGAAAAGCCCTGTCGTGCGAAACCGCAAGAATGCAGCCGCCAAAATCCTTTAGAAAATCTTCAAGCAGGCTTATAGTCTCAATATCAAAGTCGTTGGTCGGTTCGTCAAACAGCAGAAAATTCGGTGAATCTGCAAGAATTTGAATAAGCTGAAGCCTTCTAAGCTCTCCGCCCGAAAGATAAGAAAGCTGCTGGTTAAACATTTCTCTTGGAAAAAGAAACCGCTCAAGAAACTGTTCTATTGAGCATGTAGTTCCGTCTTTCAGATTTACGTGCTGACGGCGGCCTCGCATATACTCAAGCACTGTAAGATTTCGGTCAACAAATTTTGCGGTCTGGTCAAAATAGCCGAAAGCCGTATTCACGCTGCAATCCACAACGCCGCCGTCCGGCTGAATGCGCGCGCTCACAAGGTCAAGAAATGTAGATTTGCCCGAACCGTTAGGGCCGATGACGCCGATGCGCTCGCCTTTTGTAAATTCATAAGAGAACGGCGCGATTACAGTTCTGCCGTCATAAGACTTTGTAATATTTTCAAGCTTAAGCACCTTGCCGCCAAGTCTTCTGCCCTGCACAGAAAAAGCTTCCATGTGCTCCTGCTGTTCGTGCCGTTCGGCAAGCATTGCTTCTATGCGCGCTTTTCTGTGGCTGTCTTTAAGCGAGCGCGCTTTAGGACCGCGCTTAAGCCATTCAAGTTCTACCGCAAGAATAGATTCACGCCTTGCATCGTGCCGCGCCTCTTCTTCTGCGCGCTCTTTGCGGCGGCGCAGATAAGTTGAGAAATTGCCTTCGTATTTGTTGATTTTCCGCCGGTCAATATCAAGCATTACATTGCAGACTGAATCCAGAAAATAGCGGTCATGCGTAACAAGCACAAAACTGCCCAGAAAGCTTGAAAGGTGCTTTTCAAGCCATTCTATAGTTTCAATATCAAGGTGGTTTGTCGGCTCGTCAAGCAACAGCAGATTAGAAGACGCCGCAAAAGTCCGCGCGATTGCCGCCTTTTTTACCATGCCGCCCGACATTGTACACATCTTCTGGTCAAGCCCGCGCCCAACGCCGCATACACCAAGCTCGGTCAAAAAAGACTCGTAAGTATGTTCAATCGCGAATGCGTTTTTTTCTTCCATAAGTTGTGTAAGCGCGGCAAGCTTTTTTTGCAGACTTTCGGGTGCATTCTTCTGAGACGAAGCTTTAAGACATTCTGAATATTCGCCTGCCAGCGCCAGAACCGGGTCTGTTCCCTTGTACAAAAAAGACTTGAGCGTATCAGATTCATCAAAATGCGGGCGCTGTTCAAGCACGCTTATTGTTACGCTCTTGTTTATGGAAATTGTTCCGCTGTCAGGCTGTGTTTCGCCTAAAAGCAGACGCAGAAATGTAGATTTACCCGAACCATTCGGGCCGACAAAACCGATTTTCTCGCCTGAATCTATTCCGAAACTTACGCCGGTAAACAGAGGAACTTCTTTTACGTTTTTTGAAACATTATCAATTGAAACTAAATTCATTGTATTTTAAGACCTGTGTAAAGCTGGTAATATCTGCCTTTCTTTGCAATAAGCTCATCGTGGCTGCCGCTCTCGATTATTCTGCCATGCTCAAGAACAACAATTTTGTCGGCGTTGCGTACAGTCGAAAGGCGATGCGCAATAACAAAAACGGTTCTGCCCTGCATAAGGCTGTCCATGCCTTTTTCAATCAAAGCTTCGGTACGCGTATCAATTGAGCTTGTTGCCTCATCAAGAATAAGCACAGGCGGATTTGCAACTGCCGCTCTGGCAATTGCAAGAAGCTGGCGCTGCCCCTGGCTCAAGCTTTCGCCGTCACCCGTAATTACAGTTTCATAACTCTGGTGCAAATGCCTGATAAAATAATCTGCATTTGCAAGCTTTGCGGCAGCTTCAACTTCGTTAATTGAGGCATCAAGCTTGCCGAAGCGGATATTATCTGCTATTGAGCCTGTAAAAAGGTGCGTATCCTGCAGAACCATGCCGAGAGAGCGGCGCAAATCTGCTTTCTTAATCTTGTTTATATTTATGCCGTCAAAGCGGATTTTTGAGCCGCCCTCTACATCTGTTGAAGCGTCATAAAAACGGTTGATAAGATTTGTTATTGTTGTTTTGCCCGAACCAGTTGAGCCGACGAGCGCAATTTTCTGCCCCGGACGAGCTGTCATAGTAATTTCATGCAGAACAGTCTTTTCTTTCTCATAGCCGAAAGTTACGTTCTCAAACTGAACCTCACCTTTAAGCGGAACATACGAAATGCTGCCGTCGTGATGCGGATGTTTCCATGCCCACTGCCCGGTCGGCAAAAATGCTTCTGTAACAGTGCCGTCACCAAGAATATTGGCATTAACCAGCGTTACATAGCCGCTGTCAACTTCAGGCTCTTCATCAATTACAGCAAAGACACGTTCTGCACCGGCAAGCGCATTCAAAATGCCGTTGAACATCTGCGCCATCTGCGTAATCGGGTTCTTGAAACTTCTTGAATATTCAAGGAAAGACGCGATTTTGCCCAAATCCATTTTGCCGGCAATAATCAGCATTACGCCTGAAATTGCTGTTATAGCATAGCTTATGTGCCCCATATTGTTCATGAGCGGGCCGAGAATATTCGCAAGCGTGTTTGCCTTTGTACCTGCGTTGCAGAGCCGGTCATTCAGGGCATCAAATTCAGTCTTAGAAATTTCCTCGCGGCAGAAAACCTTAACGACTTTCTGACCTTCAATCATTTCTTCTATATAACCGTTTACTTTGCCGATTGCTTCCTGCTGCTCTCTAAAAGCTTTTGCCGAATGTTTGCCGACAATGCCTGTTACGGCAATCATCGCAACCACAGTAAGCACTACAAGCAGCGTCAGAAGCGGGCTGAGCGAAAGCATCATCACAAAACAGCCGGCAACCGTCAGCAGCGAAGAAAAAAGCTGCGGCACAGCCTGGCTCAGCATGTCGCGGATTGTGTCAATGTCGTTTGTAAAGCGGCTCATAAGCTCGCCATGAGAATGGGCGTCAAAATAGCGCAGCGGAAGCTTTTCAAGATGGTCAAAAAGTTCGGTGCGTATTCTATATAATGTCTTTGACGAAATATGAAGCATTATGCGGCTGTTTACCCAGCCGGCAAATGCACCCGCTGCAAAAATGCAGAACATCAGGCTTAAAAGCTTTATAAAGCCAGACAAATCAGGCGACTTGCTGCCAATCAGCGGAATTATGTAATCATTCAGAACAGGCTGCAAAAAATATGAGCTTGCAACATTTGCGCCTGACGAAATAATAATGCTTATAAACACAAAAATAAAAAGAAACTTAAAAGAAGCAAGATATTTCACCAGCCTTACGATGGTCTTTTTTGCGTTCTTAGGCTTCTGCATAGGACGGCCGTGTCCGCCCGGTCCTCTTCCTGGTCCCGGCATTACAACACCTCCTTTGCAGCTGCTTTGTGCGCTTCTGCTTCAGCCGAATCTCCGGCTCCGTCAAAGTCGCTGCCCTTTTGCTGCGACTCAAATACTTCGCGGTAAATTGCGTTTGTCTGCATAAGCTCATCGTGAGTGCCTATGCCTGAAATTGCACCTTCATCAATTACAAAGATTCGGTCTGCTTCTTTTACAGAAGCAATGCGCTGTGCAATTATAATTTTTGTTGTTTCCGGCAGCGTGTTCTTCATTCCGTTTCTAATTGAAGCGTCTGTCGCAGTATCAACTGCACTTGTTGAATCATCAAGAATCAATATTTTAGGCTCTTTTATAAGTGCCCGCGCAATACAAAGGCGCTGCTTCTGGCCGCCAGAAAGATTTACACCGCCCTGCCCCAGCTCAGTGTCATAACCATTGGGGAAAGACGTAATAAAGTCGTGTGCACAGGCTGTTTTGCAGGCAGCCTCAATCTGTGCGTCTGTTGCTTCAGGGTTGCCCCAGCGAAGGTTTTCCATAATTGTGCCGGAAAAGAGCACATTTTTCTGCAAAACCATTGCAACACTCTCGCGCAGAACTTCAAGATTGTAGGTCTTTACGTCGCGGCCGCCAACCAGAACAGAACCGCTCAACGTATCATAAAGACGCGGAATAAGCTGAACTATCGTAGACTTTGACGAACCAGTTCCGCCGATTATGCCTATTGTTTCGCCGCTCTTTATAGAGAACGAAATATCATGAAGAACTGCATTTTTTTCAGTCTTATCATAGCTGAAAGAAACATTTCTGAATTCAATAGAACCGTCTTTTGGTGGCTCAACAGATTCCTGCAAAGGATTTTTTACATCAGGTTCTTCGTCAAGCACTTCAATAATTCGCTGTATGCTTGCCTTTGAAATTACAAGCATGATGAAAATCATTGAAAACATCATAAGCGAAGAAAGAATCTGAATCATGTATGTGATAAAGCTTATAAGCTCGCCTGTCATCATTTGCTGACTGATAATGAGATTGCCGCCAAACCAGAGCAGCGCAATCAGCGCAATGTATATAACAAGCATCATCAGCGGCATATTCAGAATAACGACTTTTTCAGCCTGAACCTGTGCATTGCGCACTGCATCAGCCGCGCTGTTGAACTTAGATTTTTCGTTGTCTTCGCGGACAAAAGCTTTTACAGCGCGTATTCCGATAAGATTTTCCTGCACTTTGGCGTTCAGATTGTCATAGTTTTTCATCATTATCTGAAAACGCGGATGTGCTTTGCGCATAATTAAAACCATAGGAACTGCAATCAAAGGAATGCACACAACAAACACAAGCGAAAGCCTTGCATTCATATAGAACGCCATAATGATTGCGCTTATAAACATGAACGGCGCGCGCACACACATGCGCACAATCATCTGAAAAGTGTTCTGCGCGTTTGTTACGTCAGAAGTCAGGCGCGTTACAAGTGAAGCTGTACTGAATTTATCAACGTTTGCAAAAGAAAAATCCTGGACTTTGCCGAAAAGCCGGCGGCGCAGATTGCGTGCAAAACCCAAAGCGGCAACAGCAGCAAAACGCCCCGCAACAACACCGAAAGTCAGCGACATTAAAGCCGCGCCGACCATAAGGCAGCCCGTCTTAATTACATAAGCGGCATCTTTGTTAGCGATGCCCACGTCTATAATTTTAGCCATTATTAACGGAATAAGCACTTCAAGAAGCACTTCTCCCATAATTGTTACAGGAGCTAAAACCGCACTTGCCTTATATTTGCGCTCAAGCCCCGAAAGTATTTTCTTTACAGTAGACATATCTCTACTATATCTGCATTTAGATTTAAATTCAAATAGGTAAACCGGGGTTGCGATTGAGATGCTTCTACAAACTTAGCTTAATCGGCAACCCTGCACGTTTCCTCTACGAGAAAACGTGTAAAGCCTTTGGCATATTTTCACTTTGATGCTACTCGAATTTGATTTTGTACAGTTCAAGTGCCGCGTCTTGAAAATCTGAGAAAACCAGCAGATTCTGTTCAGGAGAAAGCGCAAGCCCTGTAGGCTGGTTGCCGCCCTGAATTTCGCAGAACTGCTTTTTTTCAGCCGTATCAATTACGATTATCTTGCC
>CAMJMF010000056.1 GCA_946406925.1 uncultured Spirochaetales bacterium
ATATTGCCGCCGTTTGTAATTGCATAATAGGCATTCAACGGCATTGAAGAAAGCAAATAACTATAAGCATAATCTTCAATGAAAAACTCACTGATAAGATTGTTTTTCATTTTCATATATTTTTCTAATTCTTTTCTACCGTCGCTGGTCTTTCCCTGCGAAACAAGAAAGTTTCCGTAAATCCAATGATGCTCAGCATTCTTAGAATATTTCTTATCAATTTTTGAATAAAACTTTTCTACTTGTGCTGAAGGAATTTTATCAAAATTATAAAGACATCTCATTGTAAGAAGCTTGATCAGGTCTTCGTCATAATTGGTCTTTTTCTTTTTATTCAGATATTCGTAAAGATTTTCTGTAGCGTCCAAATAAGCCGTTTTTGAATCCCTATGCTGAAAGTCAAGATGCCTTATTGAATCGTATGACAGCTCAAAAGCAAGATATAAGCCTTTGAAATCTTCATCTTGCGGAAGGTTATCAAAATTAATTGCGGCAGGCGAAGCAAACACCATGCACAGGCAAATAAGACTTAATAAACAGATTAATACAATTTTTTTCAATTCAGTCTCCTATATATTGAAATACTATCATATCAGCTGATACGTTTCAATGTAAAGAAACACAATGCTACTATTAATCTTAGTGTTATGATATAATTCACTTCGGACAAGAACATGAAGAAAGAACGTGCTGAAAACAACCGGACACTGACACTTTTGAATGAAGAAATTGAGCCGTTAAGGACGCGGCTGATTACAGAGCAGAACATTACAAAGGCTTCTGACATTGTGAACAAGACGCTGAACGGTGACATTCTGACCATGCTTGAATATGTGCCGGACAATTTTGCTGATCTTATAATTATTGACCCGCCGTACAATCTTTCTAAAAATTTCAACGGAATGAAATTCAACTCGCGCACAGACGAAAGCTATGATGATTATCTTGCTGAATGGTTTCCCAAAGTCTGCCAAAAACTGAAGGCTGACGGCTCGCTCTATATGTGCGGCGACTGGAAGTGCACGTCTTCTCTGCAGCGTGCCATTGAAAAAGAACTGACAATTATGAACAGAATCACATGGCAGCGCGAAAAAGGCCGCGGAGCAAAATCAAACTGGAAAAACGGCATGGAAGACATCTGGTTTGCCGTAAAAAATCCGCATGACTATTATTTTAACGTTGATGCTGTAATGATAAAACGGAAAGTTATTGCGCCTTATAAAATTAACGGCAAACCAAAAGATTGGAGCGAAAGTGACGCCGGAAATTTCAGACTCACCTGCCCTTCAAATTTTTGGGACGATATTTCAGTTCCTTTCTGGTCTATGCCAGAAAACACAGACCACCCCACGCAAAAGCCTGAAAAGCTTTATGCAAAATTAGTGCTGGCATCTTCAAAAGAAGGCGACATGGTTTTTGACCCGTTCTTAGGAAGCGGAACAGCAAGCGTTGTGGCAAAAAAACTTGGCAGGCGCTACTGCGGAATTGAATTGAACGAAGAATATTGTCTTTGGGCAGAAAAACGCCTGCAGATGGCAGACACAGATTCAGCAATTCAGGGTTATTCAGACGGCGTCTTTTGGGAAAGAAACACAATGAACGCGCAGACAAAAGCCCCAAAAAAGCCCCGCTAAAATTTGTCCATAGTTCCAAATAAGGAGGAATAAAACATGAATGAAGTTCTCAAGGCAATTAAAGAGCGCAGAAGCGTGCGGAAGTACAAGGCGGGAATGCCTGCAAAAAGCGACATTGAGCAGATTATTGAAGCCGGCCTGTATGCGGCAAGCGCAATGGGAAAGCAGGAAACTGCGATAATTGCTGTTACAAACAAAGATTTATGCAGCAAAATCCGCGAAATGAACCGGAAAATCGGCGGATGGCAGGAAGGCTTTGACCCGTTTTACGGCGCACCAGTAATTCTGATTGTTCTTGCAAAGAAAGAATGGCACAACAAAGTTTACGACGGTTCGCTCGTTATGGGAAACATGATGCTTGCGGCTCATTCGCTCGGGCTGGGCAATATTTGGATTCACCGCGCAAAAGAAGAATTTGAAAGCGCTGAAGGCAAGGCAATTCTGAAAGAACTCGGCTTGGCTGATGAATGGGAAGGTATCGGTCACTGTGCAGTGGGCTTTACCGACGGAGAAATTCCAGAACCTGCGCCACGCAAAGAAGGGCGCGTTTTCTGGGCTGAATAAACGTATCAATCAGAGCCCTGGCGCATTGCCCTGTCACAAACTTTGCGGCAGGGCAGATTAGACCTCTTCGAAAACTCGGTTAGTATTCGAACAGGTCAGCAATTTTTCAGGCTAAAGCCTTGCAAAATTGCGCTTTAGAACATAAGCGGAATAAACTTTTCGGCGTATTCCTGCCAGAATTTCATGTCGTGAATTCCCTTTGATTCTAAGTAGGTGTGTTTAACACCCTGCTCTTCAAGAAACTTATGAAAAGCGCGGTTCGGTTCAAGCAAAAAGTCTTCTGTGCCGCATGCCATGAAAATTTCAGGGATTTTTTTACCGGCGGCAATCTGCTTTTTCAAAAGATATTCAGGATTGTTATCACTTTCAGGGAGCTTTGCCGGATCGCCAAAGCACATCTTAAAATAGTCGTAATTTGCAACATCATTGCCCTCTCCTTCTTTCATTTTTGCAACTTCATTATGAATGAGCGCCGAAGAAAGAGCCGCGGTTTTTCCGAATTTTTCAGGAAATGCAAATGCTGTATGAAGCGCGCCGAAACCGCCCATTGAAAAGCCCAAAAGATAAGTGTCTTCTCTGCTCATTGCAAGGCGGAAAGTGCTGCGCACATATTCAAGAAGCTCAACCCCAAGAAATGTAGCAAACTGGCGGCCGGTAGCAGGTCCGTCAATCCAGAATGAGTTTTCACCATTCGGAATTACAATTGCAAAGTTGTACTGCTCGGCAAGGTTTCCCGGAATCCAGTTAAAAGCCGCACCGGTGTATCCGTGAAGAATAAACAATGTCTTCATCGGGCGGTCAGTGCGCTTAAGGTCATCGCGCGGATAGTCTTTGCGGACATCATTTGGAATTACCATTAAAAATGAAACGTCCCGCTTGAGAACGTCTGAATAAAATCTTATTGAAAGGTCTGCCATTTTTTCTCCTGATTTTTCTTATTCAATTACCAATATTTTATTGTGTATAAACAAAAAGTGCAACAAAACTGCTAAACAGGCATTTCCATGAATTCATCAATTGCTTTAAGAACAGGGACTGTATATTCTTCAGCGCCTAAAAGCCACTGTTCATGCTGCATGTCAAATTCTCTTATGTCAGGCTCGTGAAAGTATTTCTTGTAGCGCTTAAGGTACTTCTCTCCCATTTTATTGGCATAAATAAAATGCGCTTTTGTATGCGGAACATTGATGTCATCTTCCAGATGAGTGAGCAAGTCAGTGTAATATTCATTTTTAATTGAAACAGGAGAGAATTTTGAAAAACACTCCATGAAGTGTTCAGCAACTTCATCTGTCATCAAAAACAGCTCCATTAACTTTTTCTTTGTCTTTGCCCGCTTTTTCTCGCTGCCGGTAACATTTGTCAAAAGCGGAACAACAAGAAGCGACTGAAGCTTTGCAAAAAATTTGCCGCTCTGATCAAGGTCGGGGCTGCCGAAAATTCCATGGTCAATGTGCACCTTTCTTCTCTGTATAAGCTGCCCCACAAAGCTTGAGCCGAGAGAAGAGCCGATTGCGCCGTCAAGCCGTCCGCCGTGATTATCGATTATGTATTTTTCAATTTTTTCAGTAACTGTTATCATATCTGGAAAAATTGAATCACTGCCGTCAAAGCCGTCATAGTTGACGCATATTAAATGATATTTTTCTGAAAGCTTTTGAATAACGCTTCCAAAGTTTGTCTGCCAGTCGCAGCATGTACCGGGAAGCAGCATCAGTGTTTTTCCGCTTTTTAAGCCCATCTCGTCAAAAGTCATAGCATTCTCCTTACGGGAACCTCTAAAAACTTCAGTTTTTAGAGGTAACTTTGAAAATGCGATGTTGTAAATCGCGCCATTTTAGCGATTTACAACTCGGCGGCAATCTCTAAAAAGTCACGATAGTGAATTTTTAGAGATGACTTTATTTTTTGGAACATTCCGCATACATTAGGTCTATGCGCCCCGGCACAACTTCACTTGAAGTGATTTCCCAGCCGTTTGATTCCAGAAAGGCGGAATATTCTTGGGCTGTCCACTGGTGTTCAAATTTTACTCCAAGTGAATCAAGCAGTTTCTGCCAGAGATTCGGTGTAGCAAGTTTCCGCTCTATGTAATTCGGCGCAATGAGAATTCCGCCGCTTTTTAAAACGCGGTCAATCTCAGAAAGCACTTTCTGTGGATTCGGTATAATGTGAAGCGCATTTGCAATAATTACCACATCAAACGATTTGTCTTCATAGCGTAAGTCTGAGGCATCGGCAATTTCAAAACTGAGATTCTCCGGGTTGCCGCCTTTTTGTGCCTGCTTAATCATGTCAGGCGAAAAATCAGTGGCAATCATGCGCTCAGTTACATCAGCAACATGCTTTGCGATAAGCCCGGGCCCTGTTGCAAGCTCAAGCACGGTCTTGCCTGCCACAGCAGCGCGGATATGCTCATACATATAGTCATAAATGTTTTTCTGCGACTTCATCGCAAGCGAATAAACAGGAGCAAACCTGTCCCAGATTGTCTTTTTCATGTTACGTCTCTTTGTAGGCTGACGCTGAAAACGCATTTTGCAGACGTTAGTCCTTGCTAACACAATACAGTTTTCAGAGGCTTTTGTAAATCACATTTTCAATTAACACTGAAATTTCCGGCAAAATTGAGTGGTTTTCCTGATAAAAATTCCGATTCTATATACATATACGTACTTCTATTTAATTAAGGAACAACCATGAACAAAAAATCATTCCACAACATTATGCTTTTTACATTAATCGCTTTATCACTGATTATTTTGAGCTGCACAAGTTCCGGCTCAAAAACGGCAGCTGAAAACCAAGCCGGCGACCTGAATAATGTTCCTTATGAAGAAGTTGCAAAAGAACCCGCCAAACACCATGAGCGCCCGGTTGCACCTGTTACCTCGCCTGAAAAAAAGACCATGGTTTCTGTCAGCGACGAATACCTTGAAACAATACAGCCTTCTGCGTTCAATGAGATTTGGGCATATCTTATTGCAGGCGAAGACCGCTTCTATTCTCAAGAGCTGCCGATTACAGACATCGGTTATTTCGGTGCAGGGCTTTCAACATTTGGCAAGCTTGTTGATGCACCTTCACGCTCGCGTGTGCCGGAAACAAACGCAAGAGTTCACATGATTGTAATTGACAACGGGCGCGCGCTTACGCATTTCTGTCTTGACCCGGAATTCAAAATCAGAAACACCTTGATAGATTCTCTTGTTAAAGCTTCTGCCGATTACGACGGACTCCAGATAGACTTTGAGCTTGTAAGTGCCGATGACAAAGAGCACTATCTATCTTTCTTAAAAGAACTTAGAGCAAAGCTAAAGCCGTCACAGATGCTGAGCGTAGCTATTCCTGCAAGAACAAAAAAACTGACCAATGATGCTTATGATTATGAAAGAATTTCAAAAATTGTTGACCGCATTATAGTTATGGCTTATGACGAGCACTGGAGCACAAGCGCGCCCGGTCCTATTGCGTCTGAGGCTTGGTGCAAGAACGTGCTTGCTTATGCTCAAAAGACAATTCCGCGCGAAAAGTTCATCATGGGACAGTCTTTCTACGGACGCGCCTGGTCAAATGACGATACAGCCGGTGCCTATAAGTTCAGCTCAATAGACAGGCTCTTCAGAGGTCAGAACGCCAAAGGCAAGCTCTCTGACGACACAGAAATTACCAGAGTCCGCATCGACGAAGGCATTCCGACTTTCACCTTGTCTAAAGAAGTTACCTACACCTTTTACTTTGACAACGCATGGTCTTTGTCTAGAAGACTTCAAGTATACGAAGAAGCTAATGTTAAGGGCGTTTCTTTCTGGCGCCTCGGTCAGGAAGACAGCGACATCTGGAAAATTCTCAAGCTGAAATAACGCAAAACACAATTCTGCAGTACAGTTTTCGCAGGAAAACTGCGCCGTTTACAAGATTGCTCTAAAATAATGGGAACCTCTAAAAACTTCAGTTTTTAGAGGTATCTTTGAAAATGCAATGTTGTAAATCGCGCCATTATAGCGATTTACAACTCGGCGGCAATCTCTTAAAAGTCACAACAGTGAGTTTTAAGAGATTGCCCTAATAGATTAATCTGTTGTAAAGCGTTATACTAAGCTCATGAAACAAAAAGTTAAGCACTGGCTGCTGTATGCTTTAATCTTTTGTATCTGCTTTCAGGCAAATGCATTAGAATACGAAAGCTATGCCTGTGCATTTTCAAGCAATTTTTTTGAATTGAATAAGCTGTCTCATACAAACTTTGATCCGACTGACAATACAAAACAGCTTCAAAGAATATGCATTCAATTATTAAAAAGCAACTTTCAAGTTTCTTCGCCAAAAGACATAGCAAAATCAGTTGAAAATCTAAAAAACAACGGCAGCAATGCAGTTTTTCAGACAGCCGTAAAACTTTTCGAATCAAACAAAGGCAAGTCGCCTTTAGAAATCATAAAAAGCCGGTGTCTTTCCGTTGAAGACGCTTCTACCCTGTTTTTTGCAGAGACAATGCAGCCCAAACTGCGCGTAAAAGATTTATCTGCCTGGGACAGCGGCAGAATAATTGAGCTTTACCGCTGTGCTGTAGGTGCAGGCTACATAAAAAAAGAAGCCGCCCTGCTTGAGCTAAAGCCGGTAATTGATTCGCTTGTAGTAACATATATAAGCTGGGACGATTATTTTGCGCATTATTTTGCAGGCAAGCAGCTTAACTCGCTATACGACGGCAAATACTCTTCAGTTCTTGAGGGAGCCAGACAGGCATATAATGCAACAAAGGGCAAAATCAACTACGGCGAAGTGCCGCTGCAAAATTCAAAGAACATTCCTGATAAAGCGGGAATTATCCTTGAGCTGGCTTATGAGCCGAGCCCGTCCGGCAACCAGTGGGAATCTGTACAAAAGCTTGTTAAGTCAAAGAAGATTCTTGATAACCGCGACCTGACATCTGTTCAGAACCTCAAGAAAAAGTTTCCAGATGTTCCCTGTATTGAATTTTTGGAAGTTGAGATTCAATTCAGGCAGAGAGCATACAGAAAAACCGTGAATCTATGCTCTCATCTTGCGGAAATAACAGACAACGCGCCGAAAGATTCGCCGCTTTTTCAGCAGATTCAGCTGACTTATGCAAAAGCCGCAATTAAAGTGTCAAAGCCTGCAATAGCAGAAAAGGCTCTGGCAAAACTGCCCGAGAGCGCTTCTAAAACAGGCGAATTCCTTGAAACAGAGGGAAGACTTTTTGCAGAGCTTTGCGGCACTGCAAGCGATTACGACAAAAATGAAGAATACAAAAAACTTGCCAATGAAAGCTTTAAAGCCGCAGAAAAAACAGGCCACAGACTTCCGCAGGACATAAAAGACTGGATGAAAGTGAACGGAGTGCGGTCATGAAGCGGAAACTGAAAAATGCGGCTTTTCTTGCCATGCTTTTATGCATAATAAACTCTCCGCTTTGTTTTGCACAAACAAAAAACACAACTCAGAAAAATCAGGCACAGCTAATCAAAGAAGTTAAAGCCAAAATTGAGAAAGCGGTCTTTGAAGTTATTGTGCCGAAGCCCAAAGAAGAAAATCTTGTTTACATGTACGATCTTCCGTTTGAGTTTATTGACGATTCCATAAGAAACGACAAATATCTGCCGGTTGCAACCGCCTTTCTTGCCGACGACGGGCTCTTCTACTCTGCTTCTGCACCTTTTAAGCTTTTGGAACAGACACAGTACGGCCCGTACTATATCCGCGATCATTCCGGAAATGTTTATAAGATTGACCAGGTTGAGTCTTTTGCTACAAACAGGGGCTTTATTGCTTTTAAGGCTGAAGGCTTTGACATTAAAAAAGCCAAAATAACACTGAAAATGGGAGCCGCGCCCGGAACAAACACAAAAGTTTTTACAGCCGCATATGAGCTTGGCGACGGTCTTGTGGTGCGTACAGGTTCTGTAACAGCAAAAACTGACGAAAGCATTAATGCCGAGTGGAAATGGTTCAGATATTCTGCGACTGCCGCGCCAAAAACTTCGGGCGGGCCTCTGGTAAACCAGAACGGCGAAGTTCTGGGCATAATTGTGCCGCAGCCGAATACCGACGCACTGACTTATGCACTGCCCTTCAGTGAAGTGCATGAGATTGCGCCGCATACAGGCGAAGTCATTCATCACTTTGATTATGCCATGCCGTCAATGAACAAGAAGAAATTTGCGCACAAATTCTATCACGAAGTTGCCCTGCCAAAAAGTCTTGAGACAATTCAGAAAACACTTAGAACAGGCTTTTTAAGATACCGCTTTGAAATTGCGGAACATCTTGTGCCGCATTTTGGCGCAAAAGGTAATCTCGGGTTTTTGTATTCTTCAGGCTCATCAGACATTCTTTCGAGCGGCACTGTTCCGGCGTTTCCGCTTGTGGTGGGGCTTTCTAACGCAAACAAATGGGTTTTTCAGCAGCCGCAGAACATTTACGAGGAAAATCTGGAAGACGGCGGCGGCATTCTTTTTGGCGGAATGATGAGCACATTATTTGCGGTTGTAAAAAAGCCCGACGACATTCCGTTTGACAAATTCTGTCTTGAAAGCTCAAATTACATAGATTACATGCTTATGGTTAATGAAATCTCGCGCACTGTTGCCGGCGAAGCCGTTCCAATTATGTCTTTTGGAAAAGCGCTGAAAGTTGACAATTATCAAGACGCGCAGGGACGGACCTGGTACATAGATTATTGGAATCTGCCTTTTGCGGATTCAATGGCGGTTTCTTATGCGCTGCCGCTGCCTGAAGGCATTTTTGTGATGCTCGCGGTTGCAGACACAGACACTGTAACTGCGCTTTCGTGCAAGGCGCTTGAATTTGAGGCTGACTGTGTTTATCCGCGCTATGTTTCAAACCTGAAAAACTGGAAAGAGTTTCTTGCATTTTTGAAAAAATCGCAGACGGTTTATCCGCCGTTTGACAATCTTACGCTTAATCTTTCAGACGGAAACTTCTCGCTGAAATCGCCGGTAATTTCTGCTGAGATTTCTAAAAACATTTTTGAGATAACTGACAGAACAACGCTTGGTCTTGGCGTTGCGTTTGAGCTGAAGGACAATCTTTTGCAGCAGAAAGTGCGCTCGCTTGAGCTTTACACAAACCGTAAAAGCGAAGACTACAAATATGTGCATTTTTCTGAGAACATAAAGCCTGAAGCTGACGCAAGACCGGAATCAATTACACTGTGGAAGCAGAAAATAAACAAAGGCACGCCTTACACAGGAACTCCCTATAATCAGAACAATTTTACCTTTTATGATGAAATTATCTTTGAGCCGGAAGTTAAAGACAGAAAAAATGCGGCGCGTGTATTCCTGTTGTCTTGCGAGATGGCGGGCACGAACAAAGTTGCGGAAATGAAGGCATTTGCCGAAGAGCTTAAGAAAAACATAAAGATAAGTAAATAAGCTCTGCAGCTTCTCCGCGCGAATCAGTCGATTTTCAGAATATTGCCCTTTGTTTTAGTTTCATTACTGCAGAGCATTGCTCTTGTGTCGTTCTGGCTTGCCGCGACAATAGTTTCAGCGGCTTCTTTCAAATCAGCGGCAGTAAGCTCAAGCACATACTTTACGTACTCGTCAATCTGCTCCTGTGTAATGCCGCGGAGCACACGTTTCAGCGCAATTGCGCCATGCACGCTTGGTGCATTCGGGCACGCATACTGGCTGTAGAACGAAAGCACAGCACATTCAATGTCCTCGCGGCTTAAGTTTTTGGCAGCCGCTTCTTTAAGACAATCAATGAAAAGCGCAAAAGACTCTTTCGGATTTGGGTCGCGGTAAGTTGAAAGCGCAACAATATTTGTAAGATTTACTATCATGGCGTTTGCGCCGTAACAGCCATGCACTGTCCTGAGTTTTTCCCAGAAAGTATGTTCTGTAATCCAAGAAAGCAGCAGATCCATTGCGCCGGTCTTTTTGGTAAGTGGCTTGTCGCATTCAAAAACCGAAATTGCATAGCCAACCTGCGTGTCAGTCTTTATTACGTCAAATTCGTTTGGAACATGTTTATAGACATGCTTAAGATAGTCTTCTTTTGTATAATCTGCCTTAGGCTTAAGAGGCTTCAGTTCTGCTTTTGAGATTAAATCAGGCAGAAGGGCTTTTGCTTTTTTAAGCGAATTCTCATCGGCTGTAATGTTGATTATACAGCCTGAATCTCTTATTGTTTTGAACATAACCTTGAACTTTTCAAGAAGCTTCTTTGTGTTTTTCGGCTTATACGCAAGCAGATGCTTAAGCTGTGTAATGCCGTACAAAATTTCTGTAACAGTAGATTCTTTCTTTATAGAGCAGGCAGCCCGCGACGAACAATAATCAAGTCCATTCGGCACAAGCGACGGCTTTGCACCGATCTGCTCTTCTGTAACGATGTTCGAAAGTCGTTCTTCATCTTTAAAGTCAAGCCCGTTAAGGATTTCAACCATCAGATCAAAAGCTTCTGGCAGCTTTTCTTCCAGAAACTTCATCTCAAAGCCGAGCCAGTCGCGGTCAAAGAAATTGTCGTCTTTGTAGTTCTGCATGAACTTCAAAGATTTTTCTGTTTCAACAAAAGAGCAAGGTACAAGCGAGCTGTTCTTGTCGCCGACAATTTTGTCAGCTTCTCTCAAGCAGTCCGCCCAGTGCTTTCCGTTCCAGCCCAATTCAAGCAGAGAATCAGAGAACATAGGCATATCAAGATAATCTTCGGGTTTGAGCAAATCAAACGGAAAGAAAATCTTAAAATAGATAATTCCGTTTGTGTTGATTTTATCTGTAAAAAGGCAGATGCCGTTTTCAAGCTTTTCAACTTCAGTCTGTTTGCGCGGCAGCTTTTCAGGCAGCTCACTGAGCTTAAGATAAGGAATTGAAGCCACTGCTTCAGGCGAATCCTGACTGTTCTGATATTCGTGCAGCGCGTCGAGCTGCTTTTTAAGCGCGGCTTTGTCGATTGACTTTGCTTTTTCAGCAATAAACTGCTCTTCTCTGCTGTTGCGTCCGCTTAAAAACTTTTCAGACGGCTCAATAATCGTGCTTACGTAGTTTTTGCCGATAAAGAATTTTTCCATTAAAGAAGTGAGAAAATTCTTATCGCTCTTAAGGCGTTCTTTTACTTTTTCAAAAGAAGATATCGGTGTAAGTCTTTCTGCCGGATGAAGCCCGAAATTCCAGCCGTCCATAACTTTTTCAAGAATATCAATTGAGAACGGACCGCCGTTGCGTTTGATTTCGCGCAAATCAAAATCAATGGACATTATGGCGGCATCAATTTCATCTTGTGTAAAGCCCGAATCATGAATTTCTTTGAGTGAATCAAGAACCAAATTTTTGGCTTTCTGTTCGTCTTCTTTTTTTACGCCGACAAGCCCGAATACAATGGCATTCTGATTTGCGGCAGACGTGAACATTGTTATGCAGTCATCGGCAAGCTTAGTTTCCTTAAGCCGCTTTTTCAAAGGCGCTGAGTCGCTTCCGCAAAGCACTATATAAAGCAGATATTGCTCCATATCGGGCTCACCTGTGTAAAAGCCCAGCGAAATTATATTGCCTTCTATTCCGTTTGGAGCAAGAAATTTTGCCTCGCGCGTTTTTGCTTCAGGCTTAAAGGTTTCAAGCGTTTTTACCTCGTCATAAACTTTAGGAAGAGACGCTTTATAATCAGCTTTTTCAGTTTTTAAATTGAATTTTTCTTCAAGGCGCGGTATGTATTTTTCAGCCATGAAATCGAGCTGCTTTTCTGTCGGAATATTTCCATAAAGATACAGAAGGCAGTTTTCAGGCGAATAATATTTCTTATGGAAATCTGTAAAATCTTTGTAGGTCATTGTGCAGATTTCAACAGGGTCACCGCCTGAAGAATATTCATAAGTTGTTCCAGGAAATAAAGAGCTTATCAAATCTCTGTATGCACATGAATAAAAGTTTGAAAACTGCCCCTTCATTTCATTGTAGGCAACGCCCTGAATAGAGAGATTGCCGTTGTCGTCAAGCTCAAAACGGTGAGCTTCCTGGTTGAAGGTGGTTTCTGACAAAATCGGAAAAAACACAGAGTCGGCGTAAACGTCCATTATGTCGAAATACTGCTTTTCGATAAAAGTTGCGCCGGGGTACATTGTCTTTTCTGAATAAGTCATTGCGTTCAAAAAAGTCTGAACGCTCTTGCTTTTTACCGTAATAAACGGCTCTTTCAGTCTGAATTTTTCAGAACCGCAAAGCACAGAATGTTCAATTACGTGGGGCAGACCTTTGCTGTCGCTTACCGGCGTTCTGAAACAGAACGAAAACAGGTTTTCCTCGTCGTCATTTAAAAGATGAAAAATTTCAAGACCGGTTGTCTTGTGCCTTAAATAAATGCCTTTGCAGTTATAGTCTTTGACATCTGTAATATCGATTACATAAAAGCCTTTGTATTCTTCACCTTTTTTTAACATGGAAACCTCTTTAAATTAGGAACACACTCCCGGCAATGACTACAGCAGAATTACAAGCTTTTCAAGTTTCCGCAAAGCGGAAACTTGCAGCGGTTCGCCAGATAAAGCTTATTTTATTGATGAAACTAAAACGCGAACCCGTTACTCTTTTGGACGCAGGTCGTTTACGCGCTTGGCTTTTGTTTCAGCCTGCGGAATTGAACCCGGTTCTTTAAGCTCAATGGCTGGATTAATCGTAATCAAAGCCTGCATTTCACTCTTGAGTGTGTCGCGCAAATTATTAAGCACACGTGCGTCGTCGGCAAAAACTTCTGGTGTAACTTCAACCTGAACAGTAAGCTTGTCGAGGTCGCCTTTTTTGTCAACAACAATAAGGTAATTAGCACCAACGCCTTTTGCCTTAAGAAGCACTTCTTCAATCTGGCTTGGGAAAACGTTAACGCCGTTGATAATCAGCATGTCATCGGTTCTGCCTGTAAAGCGTGCAATGCGGCGGTGTGTTCTTCCGCAGGCGCAAGGCTCTGTAATTACGTGCGTAAGGTCTCTTGTGCGGTAGCGCAAAAGCGGCATTGCATCGCGGCAAAGAATTGTCATAACAAGCTCGCCTTCTTCACCGTCTTTAACAGGCTCAAGCGTATCAGGATTGATTATTTCCATAATATAGCGGTCTTCCCAGACGTGCATGCCCTGTCTAAGCTGGCACTCAAAAGCAACACCAGGACCATTGAGTTCGCTCATGCCGTAGCAGTTGTAAACTTCAATGCCGAGTTCTTTTTCCATTTTATTGCGCAGCTGCTCTGAATATGGCTCTGCACCAGAAATACCGATGCGCCATTTGAATTCCTCACGCTTGAATTCGCTTTCTTTCATAGCCTGATGAAGGTGAAGCATATAACTTGGTGTTGCGTGTGTTACGCTTGTACCGAAGTCATGCATAAACTTAATCTGGCGCAAAGTATTTCCGCTTGATGTAGGAACAACTGTCATGCCGAGTTTTTCTGCACCATAGTGAAAGCTCATACCGCCTGTAAAAAGACCGTATGTCATCATGTTCTGGCAGGTGTCGTAGCGGTTGCAGCCTGCTGCGGCAAGACCGCGTGCCATTGTGTCGGCAGCCATGTCAACATCTTTTGCAGTAAGGTAAATAACAGTTGGTGTACCTGTTGTGCCGCTTGAAGCATGCACACGTACAATTTCTGAATGCGGAACAGCAAGAAGTCCGTACGGATAAACCTCACGGAGATCGTGCTTTGTTGTAAACGGAATTCTTTTCAAATCATCAAGAGTTTTGATGTCATTCGGGCTTGTAATGCCTACTTTTGTAAGACGTTCTTTATAAAAGGGCGTTAAAAGTGCATTCTCAACCTGTTTTTTA
>CAMJMF010000057.1 GCA_946406925.1 uncultured Spirochaetales bacterium
ATACGGCGTATAATTATTCCCGCCATGTACAATAATTGCGTTCATAAATTACCTTATTTATTAACCGGATAAGTCAAAAAAGCGGCTGCCTTAAAAAACGGAACGAACCATTTCTTTGGAATATCCCATCTTTCAAATGACGCCGTATCAAAGAATCTCCCCAATAAAGCTATATCATACTTATTTGGATTAAGGCCGACATATCTTGCTGCATTCCTATAACTTTTTAAGTTTTGAATCTGATAAAAGTCAGGATATTTATAATGTACATATGTTCCATAAGTTTCAAACTCACTAAAACCAAATTCATTTGAAGAAATATTTGCTGTAAGAATAATTTTTTCAATTATGGAATTACCGGAAACTTTTGCCTTAGAAATTTCATTCAATAATTCCTGCATGATTTTTTTTGAGAAAGTCATTTTTTCTGAAATAAATGAATAGTCAACTTCTTTTTTCATATCCAAAAGTTTTTCTATTGTTTTAAAATAGGCAATATGGTTTTCTGTTTTTGTATGGATATATGGTTTATTTTCATTTGAGAATAATTCAATTGTTTTTAGTGGAAATGTATCAGCGTCCCATACTGTATAATAATCTGAACAAAAAGGATGAAAGCACCAGAACATTTTTAAAAATTGCTGAAAATACCAGCCTGTTCTTTTTGCAGGAATAGAAGTTCTGCCAATTATTTCATCTATCGTTTTAAAATTTACGTCTTGTATTATTGTATTTTCATCTAATACAACAATATCATTTTTCAAGTCTTCAAAATCATTGAAATTATCTTTTGATGTTAATATATAGATATTAGAAGGTTTCAGATATTTTTTTATATAAAAAATATTCTTTTTTAAGATTTCTATATTTTTTTTTGCAACAGGTATTACAATTTGTGGGTTCATAATATTTCCTTAAATCTGCTTTTTCCAAAAGTCAAGCCACAAAGCTGAAGTGTCTGCTTTTTCCATTGTGCTTTTGTAAATATTTTCAAGCTCGGCTGCCGTTTTTGACGCAAAATCGCTCCAGTCTTTTATGCAAATCATAGGCAAGCCCAATTTTACAAAAGCTCTGTTCATTTCGTTGTCGTTAACGAGCGGAACAGCACCAAGATACATGGCTTCCCAAGTTCTATGGCAGTCCAAGCCGTTGCCGGACGGTGAAGCTATAAACATGCATTCAGCTGCAATTTTGCGGTAATTCTCTGAACTAATGAATGACGTCATTTCAAGCGTTACCGGCTTTTTCCAGAAAGTCCTGTAACAGGCAAAACGCTCATCAGGGTTTGTCGCAATATTAAGCGCAACAAGAACTTTGGGCTTTTTTTTGATTTTGCCTTTTTTAATTAGTGAAATCAGCTTCTTAAAAGATTTTATATTTCCTGCATTATGAAAACACTGATTTTCAAGCCCGATTGGAAGCGGAACTATTTTATTGTCTGGTAGAGATTTGAAATTGTAGTTCTGAACGAACCATTTGACAAGAAGAGGTGAGTTTACAATTTTTGAGAATTCATCACCTATATTTTTATCAGAATTGTGGCTTACCAATATAAAAGGATTTTTCAAAAGCGGCAGTATTTCATTCTGAAAACGTTCTAAATAACTGCTGCATATAAATATTTTTGAATTTGCACAAATGTCTGCTGCATTCTGCTTTAAGCTTTCAAATGTTTGCTCAGAGTCTGCTGAAAAGGTACATAATTTCTTGAATGTGTCACCGCTCAAAAATGGTTCGCTTGATGGGTGGCGGTTCAATTTTGAGTTTATTCTGAAACAAACAGAACGTTCAATTTCAAAGGGCAGTGAGCATAATAATTCTTTTAGATGCACTTTATAGCCTTTTTGAAATATTCAATAGTTTCTTTCAATCCGTCATCGAGAGAAACTTTCGGCTGCCAGTCAAGCACCTGTTTGGCTTTTGTTATGTCTGGTTTGCGCTGTTTTGGGTCATCTTGCGGCAATGGCTTGAAAATGAGCTTTGATTTTGAACCAGTGAAGCTTAAGACTTTTTCAGCAAGCTCAAGCATTGTAAATTCGCCCGGATTTCCAAGGTTTACAGGGCCTGTTACGTCGTCAGAAGTTGCCATCATTCTGACAAAACCTTCAACAAGATCGTCAACATAACAGAACGAACGAGTCTGCTTGCCAGAACCGTAAATCGTTATATCTTCGCCTTTTAAAGCCTGAACAATAAAATTGCTGACAACTCTTCCGTCATCCGGGTTCATATTCGGGCCGTATGTGTTGAAAATGCGCACAATTTTTATGCGTGTTCCATACTGACGGTTATAATCCATATAAAGAGTTTCAGCGCCTCTTTTGCCTTCGTCATAGCAGGAACGGATACCAACTGTATTGACATGCCCCCAATATGTTTCTGGCTGAGGATGAACAAGCGGGTCTCCATAAACTTCAGAAGTTGAAGACTGAAAAATCTTTGCGTTCCATTTATTGGCAAGTTCAAGGGCATTCAATGCACCGAAAATGCTTGTCTTAAAAGTTCCCACTGGATTTTTCTGATAATGCGGCGGCGAGGCAGGGCATGCAAGATTGTAGATTTCATCTGCAAAAAATGAATAAGGAAGCTCAACATCATGCGTAACAACTGAAAAAAGGCTGTTCTTGCGCAGTTCTGAAATATTACATTCTCTTCCTGTAAAAAAGTTATCAAGACAAATTACCCGGCAGTTTTCATTTAATAGTCTTCTGCACAAATGAGAACCGATAAAACCGGCACCGCCTGTAATTAAAACTGTTTTTTCATTCATTTTAGTTTATCCTTGCTGTTATTCCCAAAGAAGGTAAACATCTTCAAGATTCTCTGTTATGTAATAATCTGTCAGACCTTTTTTCAAAAGAACTGGAAGCAGCGACGCGTAAAAATAATCAAAATTGTAATTTACGTTAATATTTACAGCTGTTCCTGTAAGAACGCAGAGCGGCTTCATAATTTTTTTGAAGATTTTTGCACATGAAGAGAGCGGTGCGTTTTTGTGCCGTTTGCTAAGCCCTATATGTACAAAAGAGCTTGTCTTGCATGTGTCTATAAGCTCAAGTGCCTTGAAGCAGTCATCAAATTTACAGTGAGCAAATTCCATTGAAACAGGTTTTCTTGTACCGGCAAGCTCATTCTGTCTGACATAATCCAAGATAGGTCTGTCGTGTTTTGAGAGAGCATACTCACGCGGCGTAACAAGCACCGGAGAATTTGCGTTTGCGTAATATTCTCTTAATGTGTCGTATCTTGCTGTGTCAGGTCTTAAAGAACCGCTTTCTGCCTTAGGATGCCAGCGGTGATACATTTTGTATTCTTCAGGTAGCCAGCATACTTCGTTGCCGGTTCTTTTTAAGCGCTGGGTCAAATCTAAGTCTTCCATTCCCCAGTATTTAATCTGAGGATCATATGTGCCAATTGCGCTGAATGTGCTGCTTCTTATGCATTGGAAGCCACCGCATGCGCTTTTGCCTGCGCTTTTTGCCTGCGCCTTATTTCCGTTTTGGGGCAGCCAATAAGATGTTACGGCAAAAACATTATGTTCTCTTAAATGCTGGAAAATCCATTCATATGGGTTTGAGTCAAACAACATATCAATATCCGTTGTTGTAATATATGCTGTTTTTGTACGTGAAATTCCGAAATTCAAAGCCTGACCACGGCTCCATGGGCGTCCTTCTGTTTCGGTTTTTACATAGATCAAGCCTAATTCTTTACAGACATTTTCGTATTCAATTGAAAAATTCGTATAAGAACCGAAATCTGCAATCAAAATTGGCGATGTAATACCATTGTCTTTGCATGACGCCGCTAAGGTTCTGATTCTTTCAGAATCCCGGTTTCTGATTGTGGCAACAATGGTGTTATCATTCATTAAATCTTGAACTGAAGTAATCATGAAACAGTACGTCCAATACAATAATATGAAAAGCCCAGGTCTTTCATTGCTGTAGGCTCATAAATATTTCTTCCGTCAAAAATAACAGGAGAATGCAACTTTGCTTTTATAAGCGAGAAGTCTGGTGCTCTGAACTGCTTCCATTCAGTTATAAGCACAAGAGCATCCGCATTATCCAATACATCATTCATATTCGGAATGTACTCAATGGCATCTTGCGGCAAATCTGAAAGATAATGCTTTGTCTGCTCAAAAGCTTCTGGATCATAAGCGCGGACTTTAGCGCCGGCTTTAATTAAATCACGTATCAACGTTAATGATGGTGCTTCTCTCATGTCGTCAGTCTGAGGCTTAAACGCAAGCCCCCACAACGCAAATGTTTTGCCCCTAATTTCTTTGCCGAAATGTTTTTCGATTAAGCTGAAAAGCACATGCTTCTGGCGTTCATTTACGTCATTGACGGCTGAGGCAACTTTCATTTCAAGTCCGTTGCGTCTGCCGACGGCGATAAGCTCTTTTACGTCTTTTGGAAAGCATGAGCCGCCATAGCCGCAGCCGGCATACAAGAAACTCATGCCGATTCTGGCGTCTGTGCCGATGCCCTGGCGTACAGCTTTTACGTCACCACCGACAATCGAGCAAAGCTGTGCTATCTCGTTCATGAAGCTGATGCGTGTTGCAAGCATTGCATTTGCGGCGTATTTTGTTATTTCTGCTGATTTTATGTCCATGCACAAAAGAGGGTGACCGTTACCCACAAAGGGAGCATAAAGATTTTTCATGATTGTGGCAGATGTGTCGTTATCTGCTCCGATAACAACTCTGTCAGGACGCATAAAATCTTCTATAGCAACACCTTCTTTTAAGAATTCCGGATTCGATACAACATCAAAATCGACTTTTGCGCCTCTGCGGTCAAGAACTTTCTGAATTCTTGCTTTTACAAGCTCAGAAGTTCCAACCGGCACAGTAGATTTATCAACGATAACTGTATAATGCATAATATGTTCTGCAATGCATTCAGCTGCTTTAAGAACATATGAAATATCAGCCGAGCCGTCTTCTCCCGGAGGGGTGCCTACGGCTATAAAACAGACTTGAGAATTTGGAATTGCTTCAGCATAATCACTTGTAAATTTCAGTCTGTCTTCTCTTGCATTACGTTTTACCATTTCTTCAAGACCGGGCTCGAAAATAGGAATGTCGTCGTTTTTTAAGCGGTCGATTTTGGTTTTATCTATATCTATGCACCAGACAGTATTGCCCATTTCAGCAAAACATGTTCCGCTGACAAGGCCGACATAGCCGGTGCCAATAATAGAAAGTGTCATATGTTCCTCTTGTATGTTTTAATATTATTTTATCAAGAATGTGTTTATGTTAGTTTACTAAAAAAAGATAGTATTGACAAGTAAAGATTTAGAACAAACAAAAGGCTTCATATATTGATTCTGAATGAAATATCTGCTATTTATTTTCTATGGAAACATTAGAAAATAAAGTTTATTATCCGCGGATAGATTTATATAGATTCGTTTTTACCATTTTTGTTGTTATTCTGCACTTTGAATGCTTTTATCCGACAAAGCCAAAAGATAACATATTTGCGCTATATAGAAGTGTTGATTTTTTCTTTTTGTTGAGCGGATTTCTGCTTTTTAAATCGTTTAAAAATCAAAAATACCAGAACGCTTTGGATTTTACTTTAAGCAAAGCAAAGAAGCTTATGCCGATTAATATTGCGGTTATCCTCACAGCTTCTGTCTTTGCAAGTTTGCCAAATACATTTGCTGTAAAAAGCTTGTTCGGCTCATGCAAAGCCCTTTTTGTTAATCTTGTAAGTTCTATTCCAAATATCTTCTTTGTACAATTATTTATACCAATTTTAGAAAAATTTGTACCTTCAAGATTCGAAGCATTTCCTATGTGGTACATTTCTTCAATGATTGTCAGCTGCTTTATTTGGTTCTGGTTATTGTCATCATTGAAAAATAAGACAGAAGCAAATTCAAAATATCATTCATGGGGACTTGTAGCCGCAGTTCTTGTATATTCTTCAGTTTTCTATTTATATGGAAAAACAGATGTTGCTTTCGATGAGATAATTCCCTATTTTAATCTGCCTGCCGGTTTTTTTAGGGGCTTTGCAGATATCGGACTTGGTATCTTTTTTGCCAATTATGAATTGAAAATTGAAAATTCGAAACTAAGATGTTTCCTAAAACTTTTCTTTCCCTTGCTATTGTTTGTCATTATCTTTTACGCCAAATACACAGTGTTTGATTATATTTACGTCTTTTTTTGTGCTGTTACACTGCTTTTTGAATTGTCATTAAAAGAGACACCTAAAACAAACAAGATTTATTCTTGTTTAGGCAAAGCTGCCTTGTCTGTGTATTTTACACATGCTTTTGTTATTTTTTATGAATATACGCCTCTGGTTCAAAAATTTCCTGAACTTGGAAATCATTTTTACATCGATATATGTATACGCATTTTATTGGTTTTTGTAACGGCTTTTATTATGTATTGGCTTTCAAAACCAATAAAAATAGCTTTGGACAAATTATACTCAGTCATAAAATATAAGTATGAAGAGGACTAAAATTAAAAACGTAGAATTTTTTTGAGGGCTTTCTTTAATTTGGCTTTTTTGCATGGTTCTTTATAGACACCATGCATTTTTTTTATAGCTTCAACTTCTTTCTCAGTCTGTTCAGTTTTTTTCTGAGAAACACCGTCAAGGTTAAAGCCGCATACTATAGTGTCTGTAAAAACAAAAGAAACATCTGCCTTATAAAAACGAAGAAAACATTCGTAATCAGCGGCAATCTTAAATGATTCATTATAAGTTCCAAATTTTTTGTAAACACATGCAGGTACAAAACAGGCTGGGTGAGGTATCATTTTTTCCGAAAGATTTTTAGAGTTGAAGCCCCAGATTGAATCAAAGTCATCGTTTTTAATGGCTTTTAATGCCCCGTAAAGAATTGAATCAGGAAATGATTCGTGCAAAGCTTTTAAGCCGGAAAAAGCATTCGGCAAATAAAAATCGCCTGCATGTATAAGCCCGATAAGCGAACCATGTGCAAGCTTTATGCCTTTGTTTATTGCGTTATAAATGCCGTCGTCTTTTTCAGAAACAAGAATATCTATAATGTCTTTGTTCTGGTTCAAAATTTCCGGGGTTGAGTCTGTAGAAGCACCGTCTACAACAATATATTCTATATCAGAAGTTTTGATTTTTCTGATTGAATCAAAAGTTTTCTTTAAGCCGTCTGCATTGTTATAACATATTGTAATAACAGAAAGAAAAGGTGTTTCACTAATTATTGTCATCAGAGTATTCCTTTTGAATTTGCAATTTCAGTGCATAAATCTTTTGTTTTTTTATTTAAGTCATAGATAAAATCAACAGCACTGTCTTTTAAAGGCTTCTGTCTTGCAATTTCTTCAATCTTTTTGGGATTGTCTTGTAAATCTTTTAATTTTTGCGATAACTCTTCTGGCTTGTCCTTGTCATAAAAAAGCACAGCATTCGGGTTTACAACCTGTGGTTCTGGGGCATTATTGCTTCCGCAATAAATGGGAATACAGCCTGACAAGAACGACTGAAAAAGTTTCTCGGTGACATATCCCTCATAATCGTAGTTTTCAGGGCAGACAGCATATCTGAACTGCTCAAGATATTTCTGCTTGTCATTCGCAAATTCATTCCAAAGGCTGTCATCGTTATGATTCCAGGTTCCTGCTGCAAAAATTTTTAAGCCTGCTTTTTCTGCACAATTGCAAATAGAAGAACGTATTCCATTTTTGTCGTGTCTTGCAATTATTGAACAATCTTTTGTCTTCAGCCTGCTCAAGACAAGATTTGCAAAATTCTCGTTTATGCAGTCAATTCTTTGCTTTATTTTGTCTTTTGAAAATTCAGGCTGGTCAAAAAGATAAAGTACCCAAAGCGGATATCTGATATACTTTTTATTATTTATATAGTCAAACCCTAGTGCCAAATCTATAATATTTAGAAAATGATCTTCAAAATCGTTGAATTCCTTAAAAACTTCAGAATGAACACATTCGCCGGTAAAAAAAACTTTGATTTTTGCCTTTGACTTTTCAGCCTTACTGCGGACATTGTTCCAGACTGAAAAAAATTCTATTGTAGGAAAAACGCTTGATAAATCTGGTTTCTGTTTGAAATCAAAAAAGCTTGTAAAATAATAGTCCTGAAAATATTCTTTTGTTTCTGGATAATAGCCGGTAAAACGGACTCTGTTATGCTCTGGTGCTGCTAAAAACTTTAATGAGTCTTTTGTGAATGTTGTAAGCCATTTAAGTTTTGCATTCATATACTGAAAACCTTTTTAAGCTTTCTTTTTATACGCAACAGCAGACGTTCAAATTTTGTATAACGGTCTAAATGCTTTGCACCGCCCATTTTAAGCCATTTGTTGTAGTAATTTTCCCATTGTTCATTATATAAACCATTCCAGAATTTTGGCTGTCCTACAGCATGTATAATCGAAGTGATATCTGTATTTTTTTGAATGTCTTTAGGCAGAGTACTGTATTTTTTATAGTCTAATTTCTCATAACAAATATTTTTCTGCTGAAAAACTATTGAAATGATTGCTTCTTCTGGCAAAAATAATACTGGTGCATACCGCTCAGTGAGTTTGATGCATTCGTTATAAATTTCATTATAATTTTTTAAAGTATCGAACAAAACAAAAGCACAGCATGAAATGGCAGGTTTAAGCAAATCAAAATTATAAATATCTTCAAGGCAATTTTTATACAAGAAAACTTTATTAGTAAACTTTACACCTAAAACAAAATCTTCACAAAATTTTAGATCTGCCTGATTTTTTTCTTTCAATTCAGAAATGTCTTTTGTAATGACCATATCATAGTCCAGCCAAAGTACAGACTGATATTCATCAAGAAGCCGGAAACACTCATATTTACAGAACAGAAAAGGGCTGAAATATTTTTGTATTTCCTCGCTGAAATTATCTATATGTTGAAATGGCGATTCATATTTGATAAATCTAGTTGGAAAAATGCTGTTTATTAGTTTCTGCTGTGAAAGCGGAATGTCGTCATAAAAAATAACCAGCTCATCTGCAAGATCAGGGCATTTGTCTGCAATGTTTAAAGCCAATACAGCCATTGCCGGATATTGATTTGAAGTACCACCTGTTACAATTGCAGTCTTCTTCATTTGTTTTTCCTTTTTTTGAGAAGTAATACTATTTTTCTGAGTGGGGCAGTTATTTTCCAACTTAAGCTGTTTTCAAAAGTATTTTTCTGTACCTCAAGAAAATCGTCCAACAATTGCACGTTGTTAAAAAGAGCTGAAAAATCTTTATACTGAAAACCATATAATTTGTAGAGAAGTTCCTGATGATTGTCAGTACTTAGAAATTCTATTAATGTTCTGAATCCCCAAACTGGAAGAAGCCTGTTATCCTTTGAATCAAGTGCCAGACGCGCTAAAAAATATGGAATTGTCTCTGTTGTCGGTTCTCCATATTTTGTTATCATTTCACCAAAAATGTCTTTTAATTTCTCCGGTGTTTTAATGTTTTTCAAAAAATAATTGAGTGCAAACGGTGTTTCAATTTCAATACGCTTGTATGCTTTTACACAATTGCTGCTCATGTGCCCGTTTGAATCAGTCGGCACTCTGTAACAGGTTTTTGCATCTGGAATAAATGCACAGTTTCCCAGAAGTAAAAGCTGAATATGCATTATAAAATCTTGATGCTGGTGTATACCGCAGTCAAGTGGAAATATTTTCTTAGCAACTTTTCTATTTATAATCATACCTGGTGATGCAAGTCCGTTACCATGCAGAAAAAGATTTTTCAACAAATTGTTATTATCTGGAAAAGGCTCTTCAAGCAGACGAAATTCATTATTCAAGATTTTACCGTCATCATCGACTGGTATTATCTGCGGATAAAAGACCGTAAAGTCATCGCCGTTTAAATTGATAAATTTTACAAATTCCTCAAGATAGTGCGGTTCAAAAAAATCATCAGAGCCAAGAATTGTAATAAAGTCACCATGGGCATGACGGAATGCTTCATTTAAGCTTGAATTCATCCCTTTATTGAATTTATTCTGAAAAAAATTAAGCTTTTTATCTGTTATATTCAGAATTATTTCAGCTGTTTTGTCGGTTGAACAGTCATCAACAATAATAAGCTCAAAATTCGTGTATGTCTGCGACAATATGCTGTTTATACATTGTTCGATATAATCCTGATGATTATAAGACGGAATTAAAATGCTGATTAACGGTGATTTTTCTTTCATTTTGCCCTTAAAATAAGCTTAAAATTTGTTCACAGTTTCTATTATATAGTCGATTTCATTCTGCTTTAAAGCCTGATTTAACGGCAGACTTAATTCTTCTCTGTGAATCCGCTCTGTAATAGGAAAGCTTTTCCCATACCATTCTACATCAGAATAGCATTTCTGCTGATGGGGTGCAATCGGATAATGAATGATTGTATGGATTCCGTTATCCGAAAGATACTTCTGAAAGTCGTCACGCTGTCCGCAAAGTACCGGGTAAACGTGAAAAATGTTGTCAGTACTATCAATTAAGGGCAGTGTTATTTTTGGATTATGAATTTTTTCATTGTATTGACGGGCTATTGTTTTGCGGAAATTATTTTCTTTATCAAGATACTTCAATTTTACAGAAAGAACAGCTGCATTTGTTTCATCAAGCCGGCTGTTTCTTCCGCGGTATTGGAACACATATTTCTTTGACTGCCCGTAATTTGCCAGAGAACGGATACATTCTGCGAGCTCCTGGTTGTCTGTTGTAACACAACCGGCATCGCCGAATGCACCCAGATTTTTTCCAGGATAAAAGCTGTGTCCGGCTGCGTTACCAAGAGAGCCTGTTCTTTTAGCATCAAAAGTGCAGCCCTGAGCCTGCGCATTGTCTTCAATAATCAGCAGATTATGCTTTTTTGCAATTTCAGCGATTTTTTTTGTATAAGAACATCTGCCGTAAAGGTGAACCAATAAAATTGCACGGGTTTTTTCTGTAATAGCCTGTTCTATTTTAGAATCGTCAATCTGAAAAGTTTCTATTTTCGGTTCAACAGGAACTGCCTTCAGATTATTTTCTGTTACTGAAAGAATTGAAGCAATATAGGTATTTGCAGGCACAATCACCTCATCGCCGTCATGCAGCAGACCAAGTTCCTTGTAAGTTCTAAAAATTAAGATAAGCGCATCAAGACCGTTTGCACAGCCTATACAATATTTTGTTCCGATATATGAGCTGTAATCTTTTTCAAACTGCTCATTTGCTTTTCCTTGAAGATACCAGCCGGAATCTATAACATTAGTTACAGCCTTAGTCAATTCATCTTTGTGAAGTTCGGTTATTGCCTTTAAAGAAAGATAGGGAATAGTCATAAATTGTTTATCAATCCTTTTTTAGTTTTTGCGGTAATCCATGAAGTCATCATAACTTCTAATGTAATCTTTTTCATCATAATTTTCAGACGCAAATACAAGACAAACCGAACCTGAAGAAAAATTCTGCTCTGCAGCCCAAATTCCAGGCGGAATATGAAGACCATAAAAAGGGCGGTTTAATTGTACTGTTCTCCGGACAGAGCCGTCATCCATAAAAACTTCAAAAGAGCCTGAAGCTGCAACTAGAAACTGATGACATTCTTTATGAGCGTGTGCTCCTCTTGATTCTCCTCCCGGTATATCATAAAGGTAAAAAACACGCTTAATATCAAAAGGCAGATGAATTTGATTCTGAATTACTGTTAAATTTCCCTGATCATGATGATGCTTAGGCAATTCTATAATATTGCAGTCGTATACAGTCGGTTTTTCATTTGAATATTTCATATTTTAGTGTCCTTTGCATAGCTGCAGAAGTCATCGTAATTACGCAAATAATCGTTTTCGTCGTATTCTGTAGATGCAACAACTAAAGCCAGTGCATTTGTTGAAAAATTGCACATCTGCCGCCAATAAAGTCGGGGAATGTAAAGACCGTAATATGAGCGGTTAAGCGAAAATGTTTCTTTTCCGCCGTTTCCGTTATCAAGAACAACATCAAAGCTGCCGGAAAGAGCAACAACAAATTCGCAGTTTTCTTTATAGGCATGACCGCCGCGTGTTTCTCCTCCCGGCACATCATAAATCCAATAAGAGCGCTTTATTTCAAATGGGATATGTTTTGTTGTTTCAAAAAAAGATAAATTTCCTCTTACATCAGCAATTTTTGGCAGCTTAATTATTTCGGGCTTATTCATTTTCAGCCTTCTTTTTTGTTACAAGTGCTGTGAATTTCTTTACAACAAGAAAATCAAGAACATAAGAAGAGCATAATGTAAAAAACAGATAGAATGCAAAAAACAAGAACGGCATTTTGATATAGAATTCCTGCGGCACTATATAGCTGGCAATATTCTGGCAGAAAAGATGTATCATATAAAACGGAAAGCTGACGCTGCCGAGAGAGACTAACGGTTTTGAGCCTGCAATTTTTGAGAAAATTCCCTTGTTGTCGCCTAATGCAAAAGTCAGAATTATCAATGAGCAGGCGGGAACATAAAGAAATACATACTGATATTTTATTGGAATATGTTTTCTTATAATCCATGAAAAAATAAGAACAGCAATTGAAATAATTTCAGCTGCTGTCAGCTGATACGTCTTAAAATCATAAGTTTTCAGCTTTTGATAAAGCAGAAATAACCACGCACCTATAAAAAAGTGTAATAAACGTGTCGGCGGAAAAACATTAAACACAAAATCGTCATATGCTTTTTGAAAATGTGCAAATAAAACAAGTGCAACACTAAAAAGAGCAGAAATTACAGCAAGCAGCAGCATCGGATGACGGCTTTTGAAAATTCCACACATGAAAAACGCAAAGAAAACATAAAGAAAGAATAATGAGCTTAAATACCACGAAACTCTGTTAAATGCAAAATAGCAGTTTACATCAGGTACGTAGGAATGAAGCAGAAAAATATTTAAAATCAGATTTCTGATGGTTTCATTATTCCATACATAAGTCTTGGCGAAAAGCAGCAAAATGATAATCAGAGTCAGAATATGCATCGGATAAAGCTTAAGAAAGCGTTTTTTCAAAAACGGCACCGGCTTAAAATTACCGGCTGCCATTTTTTCTGAAAAACCGCAGGAAAGTGAGAAACCGCTCAAAATAAAAAAAAACGCAACTGCAGCTGTTGTATCGAAAAATACAGCTTTGTTCATCATTTCACCGGCATAAGGCGTGGTAAAAATATAGTGTCCGCAGCATATCAAAACAGCAAAAACAAAACGCAATCCGTTAAGGCTTTTAATCACGGTTAACCTCCCAATGTAATACAGGGAAAATATCACCTGGACGGCTTGAAGTATCACCTAAAATTCTAAAAGGCAGTATTATTGTTTGATAAGGAACAATTTCTTTTTCATTAAAAATACCTGCATGCATATCAATGTAATAATCGCCTGATTTTAAATATTGTAATGGCAGTTTTATTTTGAAAATATTATGTCCTTTTTTTAAAGTATATTCTTCATTTGAATCGAAAATCCATGTTTCAAATACTGTACTGTTGTCTTTGCGCCGTACAGCAAGACTAACTGTCATTTGAGAATGAACTTCTGTTATATCACTTTCAATTATACAATATGTGTTTTCATCAGTGGAAAGAAATTCATTAGCTTTTTCATTATTATTCTTGGTTAAATAGAATCTATGTGGAGTAAAATTCTTATCGTTAATATCGCCTTTGTTTTCCCATTCTATATTTTGCTTCATTTCTAATTCAGGATTCATATATTGGGAAATTACATTTTCAATTTTGTTGTCGGCGTAAATCAACCTGCCTTTTTCCAAAATTATTCCAGAAGTACATAGATTTTGTACAGCGCTCATTTGATGGCTGACAAAAAGAATAGTGCGCCCTTGACTGCTACTTAAATCATTCATTTTACCGATGGCTTTTTTCTGAAAAGAAGCGTCACCGACAGCC
>CAMJMF010000058.1 GCA_946406925.1 uncultured Spirochaetales bacterium
ATGTTGTTGTAAGCCGCAGAAAGTATCTTGAAGAAACAATGCAGGCTAACCGCAATGAGTTCTTTAATAATGTCAAAATCGGCAGCACAGTAGAAGGCGAAGTAAAGAGCTTTACAAGCTTTGGTGCATTCATCGATTTGGGCGGCTTTGACGGTCTGCTCCACATCAATGATATGAGCTGGGGTCATGTAACACGTCCGAAAGACTTTGTTAAAAAAGGTCAGAAGATTAAGCTCAAGGTTATCCGCCTTGATCCTGAAGAAAAGAGAATCAACCTCTCTTTGAAACACTTTACAGAAGATCCATGGCTTCATTTTGAAGAAAAATATCATGTTGATGATATCGTAAAGGGAAAAGTAACAAAACTTACAGAATTCGGTGCTTTCATTGAACTTGAAGAAGGCATTGAAGGTCTTGCCCATATCAGTGAATTCTCTTGGGTTAAGAAAGTTAACAAACCGGAAGATGTTGTTAAAATCGGTGATGAAGTTGAATGCATGATTCTCGGTTATGACATTCAGGCTGGCCGTGTTTCTCTTGGTTTGAAACAGTGTACAGAAAACCCATGGGACAAAATTGCTGACAAATATCCAGTTGGAACAAAAATCTCTGGTGAAGTTGCAAAAATCACAAATTCAGGCGCATTCATCAAGATTGAAGAAGGCATCGACGGCTTCCTTCATGCAGATGATTTGTCTTGGACAAAGAAAGTTAAGCATCCGGGCAGTGAATTGACTGTAGGTCAGAAACTCGATGTAGTTGTTACAGAGATTGACCCAGAAATGCACCGCATTAAGGTTGGTGTAAAACAGCTCACTGATGACCCATGGAAGGCATTCTGCGAGAACTATCACCACGGTTCAATTATCGAAGGTGAAGTTGTTTCAATCACTGATTTCGGCGTATTCGTACGTGCTCCGGGCGGAATTGAAGGCTTGATCAATAAGGCAAACCTCTCTGAAGACCGTGAAGTTCCTTATGAAGAAGCTGTTAAGAAGTACAATGTCGGCGATAAGATCAAAGTATTTGTTGTTGATGTTTACCCTGAAAAACAGAAAGTTGCTTTCTCAATCCGCGACATCAAACGTGCTCAGGAACGCGAGGAAATGGCACGCTATTTGTCATCAAACCAGAATGAGAACGAAGGTTCTTATACTCTTGGTGATATGATTAAGAACAAGAAATAACTTTATATAAGTTTGAATTACAAAAATGCATTGCTTTAGGGCAGTGCATTTTTTTTACAGGGGTCTTATGGATAAAAAGCTGTTATCAGCAGAACTCATGCCGGTTGTTGCCAATTCAAATGCTATGCGGAGTGTAGAGACTTTGCTTAAGCATCTGGCATTGTCGAATATTCCTGTGCTTTTTATTGGCGAAAACGGAAGTGGACGGGCGTATCTTGCAAGGCAGTTGTACCTGTCTGGCAGCAAAAGCGACAAACCCTTTGTGAGAATAACAGCTAAAGACGCAACAAAAAGCAGCTTTGAAAAGGTAATTGCGATTGAGCCTGGAATGATTTTCATAGACGAAATCGCTGAAGCTTCTGAAGAATTTCAGGAGATTCTCAACAGCTGTCTTTCGGCGGCTGCTTCGTCTGAGAATTTGTGCAGAATAGCCTGTTCAACTGCTGAAAATTTAGAAGAGATGGTTTCAGACGGAAAATTCTCTTCTGATTTGTATTATCAGCTTGCAGTTCTGCCTGTTCATGTTCCGGCTCTGCGCAACAGAACTGCTGATATACCGCAGCTTGCTCAGATATTTCTGGCGATTTATTCAAAGAGATACAATAAGAACTTTTCAAATTTTACGGATGATGCTTTGAATGCATTGAGCAATGCTTATTGGGCACTCAATGTTGTAGAGCTTGAATCCTGTATTGAGCGGGCTTGTGCATTTGCACTGCCGCCAACTATAGAAAAACAAGATTTGCGCTTGAATATATTAAGCGTTTCTGGTATTTTTCTAAATAGTGATAAAAGCCTTAAATCGGCAGTGGATCAGTTTAAGAAGCAGTATATTACGCAGATACTGACTGAAGTTAGATGGAATCAAACTGAAGCAGCAAAAGTGCTAGATATTCAGCGGACTTATTTATCACGCCTTATTAAGGAATTGCACATTAAATAAACAGGAGACTTTTTATGTCACAGGAAGAAAATAAACGTTCAGATGAAAAAGAAAAACAGACGTTTAGTGATTTATTGACTTTATTTATTGTTAAATTTAAATTCGTTTTTTTAGGTATATTTGTAGTTGGCTTAATAGCAATTATTGCTTACGGTGTTATTTCTTCTTCAAATGAAAAAGCAGTAAAAGCTGGACTTACTGAAATTGATGCAGTAACAACTGAATATGCAGAGCTTAAAATTGCTGAAACAACAGATTCTGCAAAAGAAGATGCTCTGCTTGCAAGAGCACAGGCTGTTGCTGATAAGAGCGGCCCTGCTGTTGTAAAAGTTCGTGCACAGATGATTATTGCTGAAATCCAGTTTGACCGCAAAAACTATGAGGCAGCACGCACAGCATGGCTTGCAGCCGCAGAAGCAGACAAAAAGTCTTATACTTATGGTTTGTGCAATTATCAGTGCGGTATTTGCAGCGAAGAGCTTGGTGATTTAGACAACGCTGTTGCTTACTTGAAAACAGCTGCTGAATCAGACGGTTTTGCAGTTGTTCCACGCGTTTTGTTCAATATTGGTAGAATTGAAGAAACACGCGGTAATTTTGATAAAGCTGTTGAATCTTATAAAAAATTGGTAGCAGATTATCCTTCTGATCAATGGGCTTCTTTGGCTAAATCAAGAATCATTACTCTTGATATAGACGGAAAAGCAAACTAAAACTTTTATAAGAGGGTTGCCATAGCAGTAAACAGACTGTTTGCGGTAACCCTTTTAAATAGACAGGAGAAGAAATGCATAACACAAAAAGTTTAAAACACATTATTTTCGCTTTATTTGTACTTGTGCTGTGCGTTTCTTGCGGTGTAAGTGGTGGTAGTTCTGCTGCAAGTCCTACATCTAATCATTCTCCTGCTACCGATGACCCGACACAGAACCGTTTTGAATTTATAACTGCTGGAGCTGAAAATACTGCACAATATAGTAATGGCTACAAAGGTGTAGCTATTTATTACAGAATCTATACAAATGCTTCTGATATCGAAAGTTTTTATAAAAATTCAATTGCATCAGTAACAAGCGGTGAAACTGCAAGAAATAATCTTATGAATGCTGGTTATCGTAGGTTAAATGGAGTAGACTATATTATTCCTCCTTCGTCAACAAACCAGACTGTTGAAATAAGACTTTTTGATGAAACTTCTTATACTAAAGGAATAAAAGTAGACGGAACTGTAATTGCACAACCAACAAGAAATGTAAGCAACAAAACATTTCAATTTTCATCAACTGAATATCCAAGAAGAGGAGATGATGATTTTGGTGGTACAGAAACTTCTACAGGTCCATGGTATGTGGGTGCATACGCTGTTTCTGTTGTGCAAGGTCAGTCCATGCTTAATGAGCATTCTAAGCCCAAATATTTGGGATACACAAAAATATATTATTAGACTTATTCGCTGTTGAAACAGCCGCTATAAATTGTATGAGGCACTTTGCCTGCTTAATGCAGGAGAGAAGTGCCTCTTCTTGTTTTAAAGATTTGCCTTATTCGGCGTTGCGGGCTACTCTAAAGCCTGTTGTCTGCGATTTATCGCCGGGCTTCTGGCCTTCTCTAAAGGTTGGTGTAGCTTTTTGAGGGCTGCTCTTGTAGTTTCCGCCGCGGATAACGCGCTCTGTTCCAGAAGCAATACCTGTCGGGTTTGTTTCTGCATTTTTTCTGTAATATCCAAGATAATCCCAGCACCATTCAGAAACGTTACCGAGCAGATTCTCTGTTGAGGCGCTATTCAAAGCCGCGTGCAGCTTGTTTTCGCTGTTGTCTTTTGTCCAGACAGAAGCTTTAGAAGAAGTTCCGGCAGCATGTTCCCATTCAGCCTCTGTAAGCAGGCGGTAACCGTTTGCTTTCGGGTTCCATATTACATTAGTGCCGGAAATAGTGTAGGCGGCTTCTAAGCCCTGCAGCATACTAAGCTTGTTACAGTAATCAACAGCATCAAACCAAGAAACACTGGTTACCGGAAGATTTTCTTCTTCCGGCGAAGTTTCTTTGCCTGCAATCTGATTGTACTGCTTTCTTGTTATTTCAGTTTTTCCTATGTAATAGGCAGAAAGATGAACAGTGTGTTCGCCTTTCTCATAGCTTGTGCCTGAATCATTTCCCATAGTGAATTCTGATTTAGAAATATATGCCATTTCAGGATATTCAATTTGAGCAGAATCATCTTTGCTGTCAGCTTTTATCAAAAGGCTTCTTGTGTTTGTAGAATAATTGCCGTTGATAATTTTCCAATAGTAGAAACCAGGTTCAAGTTTTGTAGAAATCTTGAAAGCTTCTGTCTTTATCTTTGCATCGATAATCAGGTCTTCAAAATTTCCGCTTTTTGAAACAAGGAATCTGCTGTCAATCGGTATGTTTGTTTCAACAGCAAATATTGTATTTGATAAATCGTTTTGAGTTATCGTAAGATTGTCATTAGGAGAAACAGCCTTAAAATAAGGCGAATGAGAAATCGGATAGAATGATTTTACGTCTGTGAAAGGCGCTGTGTTTCCGTCTTTGTCTGTAAAAGTAATAGCCCAATACCACTGCTTTCCTTCTGTAATGTCAAACTGGTTGGTATTAAGCGAATAATAAGTCTGTGTGCAGTCAATTTCTGCCGCAGGGTTCTTGAGTCTTGGGTTGTCTGCAATTTTTAATGTATAAGAAACAGCGCCTGCTGAAGCTGCCCAGTTGAAAAGAATAGGCTGGCGTCCGTTTGCGGTGTAAGCAATATAATTGTCTTCTGGCTTGTATGTAACAACCGGCTGCAAAGAAACCGGCTTCTGCACTGTGAATTTGTTTGCTTCAGTTAAAGCTTGTGTTGCCTGAATAGAGTCATCATAAATCGGAATAATCTGCCAGTACCATGTGCCGAATTCAATTTCGTCTAATTTTGCTTCAGTTTTTGCTGTTGTATAGCTGATAATAGGGTCCTGCATGTCGATGTTGTCTGCAATAAGAAGCTCGTAACCTCTAGCAAGATCGTCCTGAGTCCATGAAAACTGAATGCCGTTCTGAGCAGCTTTGTAGGTTAAGCCCACATTATTGACCGGCTGCAATTTTTTGATCGGCGTAATAGAGAAAACTGAAACCGAACCCTGCAACATTGATTCGTTGTATATTTCATCATCTTTTGAAACAGGATATGCCTTCCAGTAAATTGTACGGTTTGGAAGGGTAAAGACTGTTTCCTCTGTGTCAACGGTCTGGTTCTGGTACGGATAGATTCCGTCTTTATCATATGAAAGCTCAATCTTGGTTAATGTGTCAGACTCATAGTTCAGAGCCTTCCATGAGAAGAGCAGTGTAGCAGTCTCATTGTCATTTTTGATGATTTTCTGCGAAAGTTTCGGGCTTATCATAATAATGGCAGGTTCTTTTACCTGGTGGCCGTCGCTGTCCATTACAATCTGAGTGCCTGCGTTAAGTTCTATGATTGAACCGTCGCTTTTGCTTTGTCTTACAGTACCTCTTTCAACAGAAACGCTTATAAGGTGGTTAGAATTAGCCGCCGCTGCCGGGTTTTCCAAGGTTCCGTCTGAAAGAAGTAACGGTGTAACAGCATCATCAGTCTGCGGCAAAAAGTCCGGCTGAATGTTCATAGAAACAATTGAGTCTTCGCTGATTTCAAGAGTTTCGCGGCCGGCTCTCAAGGTAATCTTTTCAGGTGTCTTAATAGAAACTGTACCAGAAGTAATCTTTAAGTTAGCAATATCAGATTCCGGAAGAATTTCAATCAAACTGTTGTGCGACATATTGATGATTGTGCCGGAATCAAAGGTAATTTCTGCCTCAGCAAGAGCAGTTGTGCGCACAAAGTCACCGACATAAAGCGGTGTGTTCTCGCGGATTATATCCCATACAAGGCGGTCTCTGAAGCGCCTCTGTACAGATTTGCTTCTGTTGGTAAGGCACGCAATAGGTTTTTCGTCTGTGCGGAGATTTGTTTTGTAGACATCATGGAAATAACCTATAAGAGAGAAAATAATGCCCAGTGAGCAAACGAGAATGATAATCTTGTCAGAGTTTTTGAATAGAATATTTCTTTTCTTCTTCATTGATGTCCACTTTTGCCAAATCCGGTTCTTCTAAACCCAAAACAGACCGGACTTCATTTAAAGTTGAAGCCTGATGAGTATTCTCAAGAGGCGTATCTGCTGTATTTTTCAAGGCGATAACCGCAAAGAGTCTTACCGGCTTGCTCTTGCCTTTAACTGCAAAAGAAGGCATTTCTTCTACGATTATATCGTCTTTCAAATAATCATATGTCTGCTCAGAAATAAGAATATCTGTGCATAACGGCTTGTTGATTGCTTCAATTCTTGAGGCAAGGTTTACAGTGTCGCCTATAACAGTGTATTCCATTCTCTCTTTAGAGCCGATTTGTCCTGCTGTTACGTCGCCGCTTGAAATGCCGCAGCCAAATTGAATAGGCTCTCTGTTATTGGCTTTTTCTTCTTCGTTGAATTTGATTAACGCATTGCGCATCATCAAGGCTGTTGTAACAGCGGCGAGCGCATTTGCTTTTGGTGATTCTCCGGCAAGAGGTGCGCCCCAGACAGCCATAATCGAATCGCCGATGAATTTGTCTACGCAGCCGCCTGTTTGTGTAACGCACTCAACCATGCGCTCCAAATAGCGGTTCAAGAAAGCAACCAAAGCCTCTGGCTTCATTTTCTCGGCTTTTGCCGTAAAAGAGCGTATGTCTGTAAAGAAGATGGTAACTTTTCTGTTTTCGCCGCCAAGCTTTAGCTCGCCGCGCATAGCACGTTCTGCAATTTCTGTATTGATAAAGCGGCCAAAAGTCTCTTTCAGGCGGCCACGCTCGGCAAGCCCCTGACCCATTTGTTCTATGCTCTCTGCAAGCACCAAAAGCTCGTCGTGTGTGCGCTTTTTTATTGAAACATCAAACTGGCCCTGCTCAATGCATTTTACAGCTTCGGTAAGCTCTTCAATCGGCACGCTTATAGTTTTTGAAACAAACCAGACAACAAGAACTGCCGAGAAGAGCAGGGTGAGTTCCAGCCATAAATTGCGGCGGAGCGCGGTCTGCAGCGCTTCAAAAACAATTTTGTCCTTAATCTGCGTAACAACCGCAATCTCATCAGACAAAAGCTTGTAATAAGAAACAAAGTATTCAGAGCCGTCTTTGTCTTTATAGACAAGCTGCTGCTGCCGCGATTTATTTTCAAATACAATGTTGTAAATCTGTGTATCTTTGATTGATTTATTTTCGATAGATGAATTCAAATTGCTGGAAATTAAAATGTCACCGGCTGTATTAACCAGCATGGCTTCATTTGTCTCGCTGGAAAATGTTTCTGCAAGACTTTCAGGCGAAAAAAGCACCAGAACAGCAGAAGTCTCACCGTTCAATTCAAGCGGCATAATCAGCGCAAGCAGATTCGCATTAAAATATGGTGAAGCGTTCAGCACAATTGTCTCGCCGTTTTCTGCGCGGCTGAAAAATTCACCCTGTTCTTTTATGTAAGTTGTAATGTCCTTGTCGTCAATCCCAAGCGGATAGAGAAGCTGCGTGTTCAGTAATTGTGCAAAGCCGCTTACTGAAATTGCACCAATCATTCTGTTGCCGTCAAACAAAGAATTAATCTGCTCGTCAGCCAGAACAGAATCTCTTGAGTTCATTACATTTATGATGAAAGAAGTGTTGGTTATTATTGAATTAAGGAAAATCTCTGTTTCAGAAGCGGCGTGCTGGTTCAGCGAATAGTTATTGTTTTCTGCCGTTACACGGACGTCTTCTTTAATGATGTTTGTAATGATAGTTGTTGAAACTAAAAGAGCAGCGAGAACAATTGCAACAATAATGATTATTAGTTTTAAGGCAATGGGCCGCAAAGCCCTTTGATGTCCATCTAACATAATTAAGTGTGTTGGCTTTGCAGCTTTGTTTTGTAGGAACAACAAAGTTGTTAAATAGTCGGAATGACAGGATTTGAACCTGCGACATTCTGGTCCCAAACCAGACGCGCTACCAGCTGCGCTACATTCCGAAACCGTTTATCAGGCAAGCGCTTGATAAAACTTATGTCTTGATATTATCCAAAATGAATAAAAGAGTCAATAGGTTAGGCAATAAAGTTCATAAAAATAATTGTACAGCCGCCTGTTTTTGCGGCTTAAAAAATGCGCACTTGACAATGAGTGTGCTTTTTTATAAGATTCAGTTAATTGTTGCCCGGATGGTGGAATTGGTAGACACGCTAGTTTCAGGTACTAGAGCTCTAACGGGTGTGCGAGTTCAAGTCTCGCTTCGGGCATAAGCCGGTTGATTCGTCAGCCGGCTTTTTTTATGCTTTTTTAGTTTGAACTTGCAAACTTTTAAAATCGAGTTATTATTATATGAACGGAGGAACTCTATGAGTGAAAAACCTAGAGAAACATTAGGCAGCCGTCTTGGCTTTATTTTGCTTTCGGCTGGTTGTGCAATAGGCTTAGGAAATGTATGGCGCTTTCCTTATATTACAGGAAAATTCGGCGGCGCTGCATTTGTAATCATGTATTTGATTTTTCTGGTAATTTTTGGCTTGCCGATTATGGTTGCCGAATTTGCTGTCGGCCGCGCATCAAGAAAAAGTGTTGCCGGTGCATTCAGACAGCTTGAGCCTGAAGGAACAAAGTGGCATATTTACGGCTTTCTTGCTGTAGCCGGAAATTACCTTCTTATGATGTTCTATACAGTTGTTGCCGGATGGATGGTTTATTATTTCTTTGCAACTGTTTCAGGCAGTCTTTCAAATCTTTCGCCTGATGAGGTAGGTGCTTATTTCGGAAACCTCATTCAAAATCCGGTAAAACTTATTACATGGATGTTCATTGTAATAATTCTTGGTTTCGGCGTATGTGTCATGGGGCTTCAGAAAGGCGTTGAGCGCATTACAAAATTCCTTATGTCAGGCCTTCTTGTTATTATGATCGGGCTTGCAATTTATGTTGCCTTCATTCCTGGTTCAGGAGCAGGTTATGCTTTTTATCTGAAACCGAATTTCAAGGCTATGTATGAAAACGGTCTTTGGGAATGTATTTATGCAGCTTTGGGCCAGTCATTCTTTACGTTGAGCCTCGGTATCGGTTCAATGGAAATCTTCGGCAGCTACATTGGTAAAGATCACAGTCTTACAGGTGAATCAATCCGTATTATCGGGCTTGATACATTTGTTGCGCTTGGTGCAGGGCTTATAATTTTTCCGGCTTGTCTTGCTTTTGGTCAGAACCCGAATTCTGGTGCCGGCTTAGTTCTTGTAACATTGCCGAATATATTCAATAACATGGGACCGATTGTAGGCCGCATTGTGGGCAGCCTCTTTTTCCTGTTCATGAGCTTTGCTGCATTAACTACAGTTGTTGCTGTTTTTGAGAATATCGTAGCATTCCCTATGGATGTTTTCGGCTGGAGCCGCAAAAAGGCAGTTCTTGTTAATTTTGTTGCGCTGATAATTCTTTCAACACCATGCGCTCTTGGAATGAATGTCTGGTCTAATGTTAAACTGCTTGGTCTTTCAATTGACGGCTTTGAAGATTTCATCGTCAGCAATAATCTTCTGCCGCTCGGCTCAATTGTATTCCTCGGTTTCTGTACTTGGAAAATCGGCTGGGGCTGGGATAATTTTATTGCCGAAGCTGATGCCGGTGAGGGCATAAAATTCCCTAAGAACAAACTCATGCAGATTTATCTTAAGTACGTAATTCCTGTGATTGTTGCTCTTATATTTGTTGCAGGATATATGGATATTTTTGGAAAAAAATAAGATTGGATAGTTTTGCCTGTTTCAAGCTCTTGTGTCTTGAAACAGGCTTTTTTTTGCTTTTAGATATGCCGCTATTTTTTCTTCAGCTGTTCTTTAACGTGTGTTAAAAGAGCTTCTGTTGAAATTGGCTTTAATATATAGTCTTCGTTTAACGCTTTTACTTTATCGATTATTTCCTCGTCTTCAACGCCTGTTAAGAAGATAACTGGGACGTTTTTTGTTTTTCCTTTTTGTTTGATTTTTTCATACATGTCAAAACCTGACATTTCAGGCATGTCTATGTCAAGAATAATAAGGTCTACGTCATTGTTATCTAAAAAAACAAGGGCTTCTTTTACAGTTGCCATTGGAATTATCTGATAGTCAGATTTTAGAGAAGATTTGACATGAATCCTTATTATAGAATCATCATCAACAGCCAATATAAGAGGTTGAATGTTTTTTTTAACTGCCATGCATGGTCCTCCAAAACTGTTTTTATTTTAATTAATTATAGCATTCAAATTAATAAAAGTGTAATAAAAAAAATTACCTAATACAAATTATTCGGTTTGTTTCAATAATTTTATAAACTTCTTACTATAAAAGCTTGTAAAAAAAGAGGTTTCATTGTATCCTTAAATTATTCTTGAATTGTTTCAAAAGAATGCATTAGTGGAGGCTATTATGGCAGTCGGCGAATCACAGTTCCAGCTTGTAACATTTGAGCTTGGTGAAGAACTGTATGGTGTTGATATTATGGACGTTAAAGAAATCGTAAAACTTCAACTTGTACGTCCAATTCCAAATGCTCCATATTATGTAGAAGGTATTTTTAATCTTCGAAGTGAAATCATTCCTGTTATTAATTTGCATAAGCGTTTCCATTTGAAAGCCAGAGAAAAGGTTGACGATGAAGACGAATTTGAAGGTGGTTTTATAATCATTAATATGGACGGAACAAAAATCGGTATTATTATCGATAAAATCGCACGTGTCGTTCAGATAAAATCAGATGAGGTTAAGCCGCCGCCACAGATGCTTACTGGTATTGGAACAGAATACATCAACGGAGTTGTAAGACAGGAAAATGGTTATCTCATCATTTTGGATATCCGTCGTGTATTCAACTCTAGCGAATTAAAGAAGCTGGTCGGCATACAGTAATATGAAGGTTCCGGTTTTTAGTTCTACTATCCGCAGAAAAGAAATGGATGCGGTGCTCTCGTGTATGGTTTCTGAAAAAATCGGACCTGGCGAAATAAATGCACGGCTTATTCAATGTGTAAAAGAAACTTTTGGTGTTGATGGCTGCGTTGCTGTAAGAAGCCCCGCCATCGCGCTGAAATATGCAATAAAATGTCTTGGTCTGCCTGAGGGCAGTGCAATTATGATTTCTGCACTTGCGCCTTCATGGCAGATACCTTTAATTGAAGAACTCGGCTACAAATACATTATTCTCGATGTTGTTGAAGAGACAGCGCTTGTTTCGGCTGAAGCTGTAGAAAACGGTATGAAAGCCGGCGGACGTCTGCTTATTCTTCATGAATCGCTCGGCAATTTACCAGACTTTGAAAAAATTGCCGCCTTAGGCGTTCAATTTATAGAAGATATTTCTCAAAGTGCCGGCGCTTATGTTGAGTTGCCCGCAGAAGAAGGCAAAGAGCCTGAAAAAAAATACGCCGGAACTTACGGCGTTTATACGATTTTAGGGCTAGAAGAAAAAGACATTCTTACAGCCGGCGGCGGTGCAGTTCTTATGGCGCCAAACCGCCGCGAATGGATTGTTCTTAAAAAGAATATAGAAGATGCACCTTTGGTAGATTTGCTGCCTGACATAAACTCTGCGCTTGCCTGGGTTCAGCTTAGAGAAAGAGCACGGAACGAGCAGCTGCGTCTAGAAATGCGTGACATTTTTGCACGTTCTTTGATGCAGGGGCGGCATAAGTCATTTATCTGCCCATGCGAAAACGCATCAACTGCTGTTTATTCTTTCCCTGTTCTGCTTAAAAACGGAGCAAAAGACGTAAAGCAGTACGCTGGACGCAAAGAAATTGATGTTGCCGATGCTTTTGAATTTTCAGTTGTTTCAAAATATGAGGAACTTGCGGCAGATTGCCCTGTTGCGCGTTCGCTTGCTTTGCGCTGCATATTGTTTCCGCTTTATCCAAGACTGGGAAACTCGCAGGCTGGCAAAATTGCAAAGGTTCTGGCAACTTTGCCGTAAGGCGGCATAATGAGAAAAAAACGCGCCGTAATTGTAATCAATACATATAAAGAAGAAGCTCAGCTTATAGCAAATGACGTAAAAAGCTTTTTAGAAAAAGAAAGCTGGAACGCCGATTTTCTTGAATTTTCAGGGCCATGCAGCAAAAGCAATTTTGACGGCTATGATCTTGCAGTAACACTCGGCGGAGACGGAACCGTTCTTTTTGCGGCGCGCGGCTGTTTAGAAAAAAAGATTCCGATTTTTCCGATAAACTTGGGTGAATTCGGTTTTATTGCCGGCATTCAAAAAGAAAGCTGGCAGGAAAGGCTTTCGCTGTTTTTGCGTAAGAAACTGCCGCTGACTTCAAGAAGCATGCTGAGCGTTACGGCATTGCGCAACGGTAACAAGATTTTTGAAACTTATGCGCTAAACGATGTTGTTGTTTCGGCTGATAGGGCTGCAAAAATAGTTTCGCTTGGAATAACGTTTAACGGCAATTCCTTCGGCAAGTTTCAGGCAGACGGCATTATTGTTGCAACTGCAACGGGCTCAACAGCATATTCTGTTGCAGCCGGCGGTCCTATTGTTGACCCTGAGCTTGACGCCTTTGTTCTGAGCACAATCTGTCCGTTCTCGCTTTCAAACAGGCCGATTGTGCTGCCTTCGTCGGGCGTGCTTTGTGTTGATGTTCTGCCTTCAAGAGATACAGGCGTTTCAATAACAGCAGACGGCCAGGTCTTGGAACATCTTGAAACAGGTGATATTGTTTTCCTGCAGAAGGCAGAGGAAAAAGTTCTGCTTGCAGACTGCGGCTCTTCTGTTTTTTATTCGGCTTTACGATCAAAACTCCATTGGTCTGGAGGACCCAGTGCTTGAAGATTTAAATATAAAAGATTTTGCAATTATAGATTCCGTACAGCTTGAGTTCACAAAAGGCTTTAATGTGCTTACAGGCGAAACAGGCGCGGGAAAATCAATTTTAATTGGTGCTTTATCATTTCTGCTTGGCGGAAAAGCAGAAGTTTCTCAGATACGCGACGGTGCGCAGGAAGCACGTGTAAGCGGCACAATTCTTATTTCAGACAAACAAAAAGACGCAATTGCATGGCTTGCAGAAAGAAACATAGAGCTGGAGAACAACCGCATTCTTCTGCGCCGCACAATCAAAGATTCCGGCAAAACAGCCGCCTGGATTCAGGACACACCGGTTACCAAGAACGAGCTTGCCGATTTTACAGGCTTTCTTGTAGATATTCACGGACAGCACGAACACCAGTCTTTGATGCGCGTCTCTGAACACAGAAAATTTCTTGATGCCTATGCCGGAATCGTTCCGCAGGTTGAGGCTTTTACGCAGCTTTATAACCAGCTTGTAGAAAAGCGCAAAATCTTAGCCGAGATGAACACTTCTGATGCAGAGCGCAACCAGAAAATAGAGCTTTTGAAATTTGCAATTGACGAAATTGAAAACGCAAATCTTAAAGTGCAGGAAGAAGAAGAACTTTCGGCAGAAGAGGCTAGGCTGACCCAGTACGAAAAGCTCTACGATGAGATAGACCAGCTTTCACAGCTTTTTAACAGCGAAGGCGGTGCTTTGTCTTTGTTAAAGCGCAGCCGCCCTGTAATGGAAAAAGTCTCATCGATTGACTCGACATTGACAAACCTTTCAAGCCGCCTTGAAACAGCATATTACGAAATTGACGATATAGCAGACGAGATAAAGTCTTATAAAAACACATTAGTCTTTGACCCTTCGCGCCTTGAGCAGGTGCAGGACAGGC
>CAMJMF010000059.1 GCA_946406925.1 uncultured Spirochaetales bacterium
TCTGTGTGCTTCTCGACCTCGATTTGCCGGGCTTAAACGGCTTTGATTTGTGCGCACGCTTAAAACAGACAGAAGAATTCAACAAGCCGTATGTAATTATCATTACAGCATTGGAAGAACCGAATCTTGAAAAGAAGGTAAAAGATCTTGGCGCAGATTTATTCTTCCAGAAGCCGCTGCATCTGAAAGAAATTGCAGACAGCATGAAAAGCTTCTTTGAATCTTTAGCTGACTAACAAAACAGACTGTCCGGAACTGAGTTTTCGGACAGCTTAAATTTCTATAGCACCTTTCGGTCTTACAGACATTACATAAACAGGTGATTTTTCATCATCTGAAACGCCCAAAGCTTTCTGCATAAAATCCTTGTATTTTTGAGTTAATTCTTCAGGAATAAGCGCCATTATAACGCCGGCAAAACCGCCGCCATGCACTCTGCACACGCCGGGTCTTGCAGTTTTTTCGTCAAACGGACAGTTTGCAGCTATAAACTGCTCTGTTAAGGCAAGGCACACGCAAATGCTCTGTTCCCTGCTTTCTGCGGCGACAAACACATTCTGAAGCCATTTCCATGATGAATCACCTGATTCTTTTACAAGCTTCAAAAACTCTTTGAAGCGGCTGCTCTTTAATGTTGAAATTTCTGAATCAACGCGGTTATTTTCTGCAAAATAATGAAATGCACGCATTACAGCCCTGTCGCCGCAGGCAGTGCGTACAGCCGAAAGATTTGCTGTCAACTGCTCAAGAGAAATCTCCCGTAGAACAGACTTGCCGAAAAATGCGGCAACCGCTTTCATTTCAAGCGGTATCGAAGAATATTCGGCAGATAAATCCGCATGACCTTTGCCTGTGTTTGTAATTACAAGCGAATAATGCTCTTTTGCAAAATCAAACGGAATCTGTTCAATTTTAGGTTCATTCTGTTTTTCAAAGTCTATTGAGATAAGCCCGCCGAAAGCACATGCAGTCTGGTCCAGCATGCCTGAGCTTTTGTTCCAGTAAGCATTTTCCGCAAACTGCCCTATTGAAGCCAGCGTAACAAGCGGAATATTTCCGCCGTTATACAGATTGTTCAATATAAGACATATCATCATTTCAAAAGACGCTGACGAGCTGACACCGGCTGATGAAATTACATTGCTTGAAAACAAGGCATTAAAGCCGCCGGTCTTAAAGCCCTTGTTTTTAAAGCCCTGCACAATGCCGCGGATTAACGCAACTGAGCCTTTTTCGCCGACATGAACATCTGTATCAGAAACATTAATGGAAAAATCTTCGTTATAGGTTTTGTCACAGACAGTGATGAGTCCGTTTTCGGTTTTTGCCACAGCGCCAATGCAGTCAAGCTGAATTGATGCGGCAAGAACTTTGCCAAGATTATGGTCTGTATGGTTGCCGCTTATTTCGCTGCGCCCCGGAGAGCTAAAAATGCGGATATTCTGATCACCGAAACGCTCTGCAAAAAGTTTTATGAGCTTGACGTAGCGTTCGGTCTGCTTGTTTAAAGAGCTGGAACCGTAAAGCTCAGAGAACAAGCCCTGAACTTTACGGCTTTCAATAAATTTAAAAGCTTCGGCAGTTGTCATAAGCTTAAAAGCTGACTAGAATGCGCCGCCGTAAAAATAAGCCGGGCCTTTCGGGCAGCTGCTCATTTTTTCAGTCATATCGTCAAGGAATGAATCAGCATTTTTTCCCGGAATATTTGTCACGATATTTGAGAAAATGTCTGAGAAAGATTTTTCATAGACATATTCAACATATTCAAGAGCAATGTCCGGGTCGCTGTACAGCTCGCATTTCATGTAATCAACACAATCATCGTAGCCACAAATTTTGTCAATAAGACCATTATTAAGCGCCTGCTGCGGTGTGTAAATGCGGCCGTCTGCCAGCTCGCGCACACGCTTAATATCAAGGTTGCGCTCTTTTGCTACAATATCTGTAAACTGGTCGTATGCCTCGTTGATATAGTCCTGCATAATCTTGCGCTGCTCGTCTGTAATCGGTTCATTCAAATTGAACATGTTCTTGTTTTTTCCGGCTGTAATTGAAGTTGACTCAATGCCGTACTTTTCGAACAAGCCGGTAAGCGTATAGATTGGCCCCATAATTACACCGATTGAACCTGTAGTACAGTTGCGGTTTACCATGATATAGTCTGCAACGCAGCCGATGTAATAGCCGCCTGAAGCTGCCATGTGCGCAAAATATGCATAAATCGGGCGCCCGGTCTTTTTGTATTCACATAACTTAAGATAAAGCTCGTCAGCCTCATAAACTGAACCGCCCGGTGAATCAACATAAAGGAAAAGCGCCTTGTTGTTGTCGTCTTTCATCAGGCTGCCAATCATATCGAGAAGCCATTTCTGGTTATAGGTTTCGTTCTTTTCCTGAATAACACCTTTTATGTCGATTCTGGCAATATAATCGTGGTTATACTTTGGAAGCTTGTTTGCCTTTCCCTTGTTTTTTGACGGAAACGAAGAAATTGATGTGCTGAATGTTGAATCATTGAGCACGCCAGAAAAGTCTTTGTTCGGCAAAAACAGACCGACAACGCTTGCAACTACAACAGCACCAATTACAAGGCAGAAAACCCAGAAGCCTGCTGATTTTTTAGCTTTAGGCTTTGAATCAGCTTTTGCCGGTTCAGAAGCATTCTCAAAAGGAGCGCTCTGTGCAACAACTTCAAGCGGCTGTGCCATAAACACAGGAGCAGAAGGCTGAACAGAGGTTGTTTCAGCTTCTTCTGAAGATGCACTGGTTTCAGTTACTTCATCTGCTAATGCTGTTGCAGCCGGTTCAGCAGAATCTTCCGGCACAGACGGCACAATCTGCGCGCTCTGTTCAGAAGATGCAGGAATTACAGTTTCTTCGTTTTTCAGCTCATCATTATTCGGTGTTATATCACTCATAAAAACTCCAGTACAAGCCTTATTTGCCTTCGTCAAAATCAGCCTGTGTAAGTGAACCAGTTCTCAAAGCTTCTGATTTAAGATACTGATAGACGTTTACTGATGTAAGCTGCACATAAGGCATAGTCCAAATGAAAAGAATTCCAGCTGTAAGACAAGACAATAAAAACCAGCCGATAAAGCTCAAATATGTCATAAAAATATCTGTCTTGTGTCCTTTTGTCATTTCAATGCTCATGCGCATTGCCTTAGAAACTGAAACATTAGGGTTTTCAGCAAGAATGAACATCATTTGTGAATATGCAATGGCTTTAATAATCCCTGGAATAATAAACAGAAGTGTCCACAAGAAAACCCAGATATACATCCACAAAAATCCGAGGATTCCTTTAAGATAATAGTTAAAACCGTCAATAAATGTGCTGAATTCAGGCTTTACTCCAGACTCAAGCTTGTTATATTCCAAATAGAAATAAGCCATAGCAATACCGAAAACACCAATTACAACAAAATCCAAAACTGAAGCCACAATGCTCATTGTATAGTTGTCTTTATTAGCAAGACGTGAAATAAGCGCAACAACCACAAAATAAACAACCGTTATTATTGCCGCTGTCGGGAACCAAGTGCCCCGCAATTTGTCTTTTGCTGCTCTTTTATAAGATGCCCTATCAAACATAATTTCCTCCATTTAATGATTTAATAATGCAAAAATCAAACTAAAGTTATCATAAAGAATCATTATCGTAAAGTTATTTTTTTGCCTGCTGTCTCAATAATTCTGAATAATAGCGCTTTTCTACAGCATCTTTTGAAATGCCGCATTTTTCAAGCACTTCATAAAGTGCATTCTGCAAGCGCTTTACGGTTTCAGGGTTTTCATCTTCTTGAAGCGTTTCAATTTCAACAAAATTGCCCAAGCTTTCTATTTCAACAAGCTCAATGTGGAATTCTTTATAATGGTAGCTTTTTGTCTTTTTATGTTTTTTCAGCGAAAGCTCAAAACCTAAGCCCTCAAGCATGTTCAAAAACGAATTTCCGTCAGAAACTTCAAATTCAATCTCTTTGTTTACTTCAAGCCCGCCGTCGCGGGTTTCTTTCTGCTTATAAGTAACCCAGTTCTTTTCTACAGGCTCTTTGCCGTCAACAAAAGATTTTTCAAGTCTGAGGCGGACGCTTTGTTTTGGCGGTGCTTTCTGCTTGTAATACACATCAGATTTATCAAAAAAGCCTTCGTATTCTGCAAAAGCAGCTGTCAGATTTTCTGTTCTGGCAGGTTCTTTGTCCCATGCCTTTATTTCAATTTCGTACATTTTTTTACTCTCACTGGCTCTATATTCGGCTTGCCGCCAGCCACAAACGGCAGAACATTATATTTCTCAAGCGGAATATGCACAAATCTCGGGCCGCTGCCGGACAAAGCTTCTGACATAATCTCGTCAAAGCGTGAAAAATCAGCAAGCTCAAAAGCCTTAATTCCAAATGATTCTGCCAATGCCACAAAATCAGGCATCTTAGAGTACAAAACACCTGAATAATTTGCCTTGTACAAAACTTCCTGCTGCTGACGCACCATGCCGAGACATTCATTGTCAAGCACAAAAACCGTAACATCAAGGTTCTGCTCGGCAAGCGTTGCAAGTTCCTGTATGTTCATAAGAATCGAGCCGTCGCCAGAAAAGCACAAGACACGCGAACCTCTGCACTGCATTGCAGCACCAATTGCCGCCGGCAGCCCGAAGCCCATTGTGCCAAGGCTGCCCGATGTCAGAAACTGGCGTTCAAACCTGAAAGGAAAACATTGAGCAACAAACATCTGGTGCTGACCGACATCGGTTGTTACATAAGGGCTGCTGCCGTTGAGCTTTCTGTACAAAGCCTCAATTCTAGGCAGAAACTGTGCCGGATGCTTTTCGTCTTTCGGGTAAATGTCCTCCATTTCTTTTGCGTAGAGCGGAATATTTTTCAGCCAGAATTCCTTGTTGCGCTCTACAGCCGGGCGACATTCAGGCGAATCAATTTTCTTTAGCAGCACGGCAAGTGCTTCCGCCGCATCGCAAGAAATGGCGACACTGCTCTGATAGATTTTGTTTATCTCGGCGGCATCTATATCAATGTGAATTATCTTTGCATTGGGGCAGAATTTTTCAGCAATGCCTGTGGCGCGGTCATCAAAGCGCACGCCGACAGCAATTACCAGATCAGACTCATACATTACGCGGTTTGCCGTATAAGAGCCGTGCATTCCGACCATTCCGCAAAAAAGTGGAGTTCCAGAAGGTTCTACAGTGAGCCCCATGAGCGAAGTGCACACCGGTACACCGAATTTCTGCGAGAACTGCTGAATTAAAGCCGGTGCGCCTTTTGAGCAGACCGCACCGCCGCCACAAAAAAGCACAGCCCTGCCTGATTTTGCGAACAAATCAGAACTTACTGCACAAAGCGAGTCAAGGCTCTGCATTTTGTGCGTGTAAGGTGTGTGCACATAATGCGCGTTCTCACACTTATCTTCAGTTTTTACCAAGTGCCCGCATGAATCAGTTTTATTAATGCTGTCAAGAAAATCCCAATTTTCAAACGAACATCTATCTTCAAAAACATCGTGCGGAACATCAATAAGCACAGGGCCAGGGCGTCCGCTCTCTGCAATGTCAAAGGCTTTTGGCAGCACATCAAGCAATTCTTTTGCAGATTTTACCATTGTGCTGTGCTTGCAGATCGGCATAGAAAGCCCGAATGTGTCTGTCTCTTGAAAGGCGTCTGTACCGACAGCAGCCGAATCAACCTGCCCCGTTATAGCTATAAGCGGAACAGAATCGGAGCGCGCGTCCGCAATTGCTGTCAAAAGGTTCATTGCGCCCGGACCGCTTGTTGCAAGGCAGACCGCCGCCTTGCCTGTTATGCGCGCCGTTCCCTGCGCCATAAAACCGCCAGCCTGTTCCTGTCTTACAAGAACATGCTGTATAGTGCTTTTTGCAAGCTCATCATACAATGGCAGAATCATTCCGCCCGGAATGCCGAAAACTGTTTTTATGCCTTTACTTTCGAGGATTTTTATAATTATTTGTGCGCCGGTTGCAGTAACCAAGTTATACCCTTTTATGCTGAATTTGCTGCAAAAAATTGCAATACAAAACTTTAAACCGCAATATAAAAGTTTGTCAACGGCTGAGTTTTACCCCGGGCGCAATCTTAGTTTTGAACAAAGCTGTATAGTCTTGAAGCCGGCGGACGAATGGCTTAAAATGGTGCATCGGAGATTTTATGACATTGAACTTAAACGGAAAATGGAATTTGGCTTCTGCCGACGGGCATGTTTCAGGCATTTCCATTCAGCTTCCGGGAGATATTCATTCTGCCCTTATCGATGCAAATCAGATTCCTGACCCATATTACGCCGAGAACGAGCTGGCCGTTCAATGGGTAGGCAAGACCGACTGGGTTTTAGAAAAAACTTTTGAGATTAAGCCCGGCTTTTTAAAAGGCAGACAGTTTTTGACATTGGAATCTGCCGATACTTTCGTCCGCGTTATTTTAAATGGAAAAGAAGCCGGCTTTTGCGACAACTATTTTAAGCGCTGGCGTTTCGACATTACAGAAACGCTAAAAGCCGGTGAAAACACAATAAAGCTTGTCTTTGAATCAGCTGAAAAACACGCGGAAGAGCTTGCCGCAAAGCATCCGTACATCGTACCTGACTCAAAAGCTCCTGTTTATTCGCCTCACCGCAATTTTGTGCGCAAAATTCAGTGTCATGGCGGCTGGGACTGGGGCCCATGCATTATGGCTTCCGGCATTTACGGCGGCATACGCATAGAACAGACAACAGACTGCTTTATTGATTATCTTGAATGCACCTCTGCACCGGCAAAGAAAAGCAGCGACTGGCTTTGTGAGCTTGCTGTTACATGCACAGCTATAAAAGACTGCAAAAAAACTTTTACACTGAAGATAACCAAAGAAACAGAAACAAAGCCTGCGGCAGAAGAGACTTTCACTGTTCAGCTGAAAAAAGGCGAAAACAGATTTACAAAAACGCTGAGCGTAAAAGAGCCTGAGCTCTGGAACCCTGCATTCTGTTCAACACAAGATACAGCCGCAATTCATACTGAAAGCCTTGAAAAACCAAAAGAGAATATTCTTTACAATGCGGAAGTAAAAACCGCAGGACAGCAGCTCTGCAAGAAAACAGCTTTCCGCACATTGAAAGTTATTTCTAAAAACGATAAAGACGGCAAAAGCCTTTATTTTGAAGTGAACGGCAGGCCGGTTTTCGCAAAAGGCTCAAACTGGATTCCATGCGACGCCCTGCCTTCAAGACAGACAAAAGCAAAGTATGAGCAGCTTTTATCAGACTTAGTTGCAGCAAACCAGAACAGCGTGCGCGTCTGGGGCGGCGGACAATACGAAACAGACTACTTCTACGAGCTTTGCGACAGAAAAGGCATTTTGGTCTGGCAGGACTGCATGTTCTCGTGTTCGCTCTACCCCGCCACAGAAGAATTCTTGGCAAGCGTAAAAGACGAGATTACACACCAGATAAAGCGGCTGCAAAGCCACCCTTCAATTGCAATATGGTGCGGCAATAACGAAGTTCTCGGCGCAATCAACTGGTACGATGAATCAAGAACAAACAGAGACCTCTACCTTATAGGCTATGACAGGCTGAACGAAGGCGTTTTGGGAAAGACAATAAAAGAGCTTGACGGCACACGTACATGGTGGCCAAGCTCGCCGTCTGCCGGCCAGAACGATTTTGCCGACAACTGGCATTCTGACGGCAAAGGCGACATGCACTATTGGTCAGTCTGGCACGAAGGCAAACCTTTCGAAGCTTATTACGACATAAAGCCGCGCTTCGTCTCGGAATTCGGCTACCAGTCGTTTCCATCTTTGGAGGGCGTAAAACGCTATGCTGACGGTTCACAGCTGAACCTTACAAGCCCTGTAATGGAGCACCATCAGAAAAACAACCGCGGCAATTCCATTATAATAGAAAATTTCTCACGCTATTTCAGGTTCCCGGAAGGCTTTGCCAATATGCTTTACTTGAGCCAGGTACAGCAGGCGCTTGCCATAAAAACAGCCGTAGACTACTGGCGGAGCCTACGCCCGCTCTGCATGGGCGCAATAATCTGGCAGCTCAATGATGTGTGGCCTGTTGCTTCGTGGTCTTCTATAGAATACAGCGGCAAATGGAAGCTTCTGCATTATGCGGCAAAAGATTTTTTTGCACCGATAAACGTTGCGCTTTTTAAGAAAGACGGAAGAATTTTTGTCTATGCGCACAACGACACAGACAAACCATACAATGCAGACATTCTTCTTCAGAATATTGACTTCCGCGGAATTGAACTTAAGCACTTTGCCGCGAGCATAACAATCGAAAAAGACACAAGCGTTAAAGTTTTTGACTTTCCTGTTTCAGATTTTGAAGCAAAAAGCTTTTTGTATGCCACAATAAACGACGGCCATGCTACTTCATTGTTCATTGAAGAGCCCAAAAAGGCACCGCTTGAAAAGCCTGAAATTACAGCCTTGGTCCGGACAATTAACGCAAACACTGAAAACAAAGCAATGCAGTTTGAAATTGAACTAAGCGCAAAGCGTCCGGCATTTTATGTGAGCATAGAAGCTGTAAATATTTCAGGGCTTTTTGACAGAAACTTTTTGACGCTGCTGCCTGGCAAAAAAGAAACGCTTTGCTTCACCTTGCGTGATGAAGTAACCGAAAAAGGCAGTGTCAAAAAAGCGCATGCCATAAGCTTAAGCACCTTGCAGCGTTCTTTGAGGATTACATCTTTAAGAGACACCTACAAATGAAAAAAGCTCAGACTACGCTTCAGCTCAACAAGATTTTTTCAGACGAATTTTCTTCTGCGTTTATAAAGGACTTTTTCGAAAAAAACTATAATGGAAAAAAGTACCTGTTCGGGCTTAACTCTCTTGCCGCAGATTTTGCTCAAGAACTTAGCATTGACGGCTTTGTTACAACAAAGAGCCGCAAAAGCGAATTTCTTGGCAAGAAGGTTGTTCTGCTTGACGACATTCAGCCCGACGACCTTGTGCTTGTATGCGAAACAAACGGAGCTGCGGCTGTCGAAAGGCTTTTGGCTGGCTGCAGCTTCCGCCACATGGACTGCTTTTCTTTTTCTGTAAAGACAAAAAGTAGTGTCAGGCTCTATCACTTTTCGGGCTGGGCAGAAGACATAGAGAAAAACTTCAGCAAGTATCAGAAAATCTTCAACCTGCTTGCAGACGAAGAATCAAAGCTTGTTTTCTATAATCTTGTCAATTTCAAATTCAGCGGCGACATGCACTATCTGAAAGACTTTGAACTTGAAGCCCCAGCAGCCCAGCCGAAACAGACGCAGTATTTTGAGCCTTTTCTTAATCTGCCGGAAAAGCCTGTTTTTGTTGATGCCGGCGGTTTTACCGGAGACACAACCTTACAGTTTATCCAAAAATATCCTGATTATTCTGCGGTTTATCTGTTTGAGCCTGAACCGCATTTTCTAAAAAAAGCTGAAGCCAGTCTGAAAAATTACAAGAACATCGTTTTTATTGCAAAAGGGCTTTCTGACCAAAAAGACACAGTACGCTTCAGCTCAAAAGGGCTTGCAAGCTGCATTGACAAAGACGGCGAAACAGAAATTGAAACAGACACACTCGATAACTGTATCGGCGCAGAAACAAAGATAGACTTCATCAAGATGGACATAGAAGGCGAAGAATCAGCCGCCATTAGCGGTGCGGCAGCGACAATAAAAAAAAATCGCCCTGTGCTTGCAGTCTGTGTTTACCACAAGCCGGACGATTTTTGGAAAATACCAGAACAGATACTTTCAATATACAGCGGTTACAGCATTTTTATGCGCCACTATTCCGAAGTTTCTGACGAAACAGTAATGTTCTTTATTCCACGTTAGTTTGTCAGAAGCTTTCTAGGATTGCTCACTCTTGAACTGTAAGTGTCTTCAATCTGAAAGAATGCAATTGTATCTTTAAGAGACATTGTCTGAGAAGAAAGTTCTTCTGCCATAGAAGCAAGCTCTTCAGAAGCAGATGCATTCTGCTGTATTACATTGTCCATCTGAACAATTCCGCTGTTAATCTGTGTAACTTCAGAATTCTGAGCCTCACATTCTTCGCCGATGCCTTTGATTAATTCAGACGTCTCTTTTATGCCCTTTGTAATAGCAATGATTTTTTCGTTTGCATTTTCTGCTATTGCAAGGCTCTTAGAGGCAAGCTCTGTAATTTCAGCAGCAGCAGCCTGGCTTCTTTCTGCAAGCTTTCTGACTTCACCGGCTACAACAGCAAAACCTCTGCCCGATTCACCGGCACGGGCTGCTTCAATTGCGGCATTGAGCGCAAGCCTGTTTGTCTGAGAAGCAACAGAATCAATAACTTTTACCTTAGAGGTAATTTCTTTCATCATGTCATAAGTCTCTTGAACAGCGGCAGCGCCGACATTTGCATCTTCAACAACGGTTTCAGAAATCTTTACCGCACCCTGCGTATTCTGCGCAGTCTTGCTTATGCTCATGCCGATGTTCTTAACCTGTGCAGACATCTGTTCACTTGAAGAAGCCTGCTGGCTTGCGCCTGTTGAAATTGCCTGACTAGAGGCAGTTATCTGAGAATTACCATCGTTAATCTGATTAACAGAATTGGTAATAGTTTCAATTAAGTTTACGGTTGTGCTCTGCATGTCTTCAAGCGCAATCGCCATGCGCCCGATTTCATCTTTGCGGCCAAGCACAAGGTCAATAGTCTTGCGCTCGTCTTCGGTTTCAACATAATTGCCTTCAGACATGCGCCTGAGAATGCGTTCTACAATATTCATCTTGTTGCCGATTGAATTGCCCACAAACAGTGCAACAACACAGGCAATTACAAGCATTACAGCGGCAACAAGCAGAATGCCGAACGACAGCTCTGCAAGTTTTTCAGAAAGCAGGTTATAGTTTTTCTCTGAGAACAAGAACCATTTTCTGCCTTCAATCGGTGTAAAGCCACAGAAATAGCGGTTGCCGTTAGTGTCAGTGTAAATAACAGCATCTCTGTTACCGGCAAGCGCAGAAGTATATAATGGAAGAACACTTGCATAGTTTTTATCAGTCTGAGCACGTTTATACGGATTTTCAGCATTAGTTACTTTGCCGAATTCCATAGCACCGATATAAGTTCCGTTTTCATCAACAATCCATGTTTCGCCATTTTCGCCGGAAGAAACTTCTGCGATAATATCGCTTAACAGGTTGCCTTTCATTACTACAAAAAGAACCTGAAAAACAGTTCCTGTTGAATCTTTTATAGGGGTTGAGCAGATCATAATCCATGACTGGTCTGATTTTGCAAGCATAGGCGTTGTTACAAAGTTCTGTCCTTTGCATGACGCCTGAAAATAATCGCGGTCAAAAACTTTTGAAGATGCGTTGTTCGTCATGCGTGTTATACCATTCATGTCAGCAATGCCATAGCGGAGAACGCCGTTTATTTCTGCAGCTGCTGCATCTTCTTTTAGAGACTCTATCTTCTCTGTTACAGAAATATCACGTGACATTATGGCAGGACGCCTTGCAATAGATTCAAGCAAGGAAACCTGAGTAGAGAGTTTGGATTCTACGAGAGCTGCCATATTTTGTGCATTTTCGGCTACACTGGTTCTATAAACTGAAACCAAAGCCTGTGAAGCCTGATAATTGACAACAAAAACAGTTCCCAAAACAACAAGCAGCGCTGTAAGCGCACACAAAATCGCAATCTGATATTTCAATGATTTCATAGCTTTATTTTACTTCAAGATTTTTGGTCTGTAAATCAAAATAAAAAAATAGATTGCGCAGGCTTTTTGTATAGAAACTATGTCTTTGGCTTAAATCAATTTGCCGGCGTGGCCGGTCTCGCCGACCTGCGACAATGATTCAAGAATAGAAGGACCGCTGCCCGACGGCGTAGAAAGGCTGGGCAAAGCGAAGAATCTGTCAAGGAACATGCCGGCTGCACCATATGCAACGGCGAGATTTCCCAGAGAAGAAAGTCTTACATCAACGTCATGACTTGAATCATAAGGCCACTGGATTACAATGCGTTTTTTGAACAGCTCTACAAGTTTTTCTTCTACTTCAGGCTCAAGCCCGCCAATATAGACAGTTTCAAGGTTCAGAGTATTTGTCAAAAAAGCTACATGCTTTGCCAGTTCGTTAAAGATAGAATCTTCTGTTTTACCGCCATCCGGCAGAACTGCACCAAAATCTTCAAGATTTTCTTTTTCTGCAAAAAACTGCCGCTGATGCCCGCTTGTCCACAACATTGAGCGGAATTCACCTGCAGAAAATTCGGTTCCCTTGAAGATTTTTCCGTTTATTACAAGACCGGTGCCTACAGAAACCTGGCTTGAGTCAATGATTTTATCAGTTTTTTTGCGCATTTCTATCAATATAAAGAGGCTATTCTGCTGCCCCATGTCATGCAGAAGCGTGCGCTCGCTGTAACAGCAGCAGCGTGCATCGTTCTCTATAAAGACCGGTACACCAGCCTGAACAGACGCAATCTGCGTAAACGGGAAATGCTCTGTAATTTCAAATGGAATTGACTGCATGATTACGCCGGAATCGCTGTTGATAATGCCTGAAATACCTACGCCGACGCCGATAAGATTAATCTTTCTTTTTTGAGATTCGTCTTTTAAAATTTCATATGCGCGGTTGAAAATCTGCATACAGTCAGATGTGTTCATTTTTTCCTGATATTCAAAAAGGCATTTTCCGGGCAGATTCAGCAAACAGCAGAAAAAGCCTTCTTTTTGAATTTCAATACCGCCGACAACAGCAAATTCTTCAGCAATTTCAAGATATATAGGTTTGCGCCCGCCCTGCGGACCAGTAATTCCGTGAGCGAATTCTTTTACAATACCCACTCCAAGCAAGGCTGAAACTATTTTTGTGACAGTTGATTTATCAAGCCCCAGCTGGGCGGCAATTTCTATACGGCTGATTCCGTTTTTTTGCCAGATTAACCGCAGGATTCTTGAAACATTTATATCTGATTGAGAATTGATACTTTTCATATGTTAGTTGATTCGTGCGGAGGGTTTCATCCCCCTACACTTTGCATTGAAATAAAGGGTATGAACCCCGACTGCAATTCCTTATAAGAAAAAACTTACCCCGTATGTGTGCGGAGGTTAGTTTATTGTATCACCCAACATGTCATTTGACAAGATTTTTAATTTACACTAACATCGCTATTATGGAATTTAAGCGTAAGTTGTTTTTGCTTGAACCCTTTGTTAATTCTAAAGTTTGGGGTGTAGAGCAATGGATTGTTTCAACGATGAAGGATTCATCGAGCTTTTTTTACGACAATGCGAAACCTGTTCCAGTAAAAACATTAACTAATTCTGATTATCCGTTACTTATAAAGACGATACATGCAGACGAAACCCTGTCGGTTCAAGTTCATCCAAGCGATGAATATGCAATGGCACACGAAAATACACACGGCAAATCAGAGTGCTGGTACGTTCTTGAAGCAGAGCCTGAAGCAACCATTATTTCTGGATTAAACGGAAATTTTACAAAAGAAGAGATTCTCCTCGCAATAAAAGAAAACCGCATAGAGTCATATCTTTATGAAACGACTGTTTCCAAAGGTGATTTTCTGTTTATTCCGGCAGGTACAGTTCATGCCATAAAAGGTGGTGTAACAATCCTTGAGATTCAGCAGCCGAGCGACCTGACTTACAGGCTTTACGACTGGAACAGAAACCGCGAAACTCACATTGAAAAGTCTCTGGACGTGATTACAAACTTTGTCTCTAAGCCTGTCAGAAATTTTTCGGGCGCTTTTGAATGTGATTATTTCAAAATTGAAAAAGCTTCTGTTAACGGGAAAGCTGAAATCAAACCGCTTATAGACAGCTGCTGGGCTTCTTATTTTATAATTGACGGCAGCGGTACTTTTG
>CAMJMF010000060.1 GCA_946406925.1 uncultured Spirochaetales bacterium
CGCAATTTTGTAAGGCTTTAGCCTGAAAAATTGCTGACCTGTTCGAAAACTAACCGAGTTTCCGAGCAGGTCTATTCTACTGAATACCAAAAACCGTCACATCAAGTGGCGGTTTTTTTGTTTTAAAGGCTTTTGATTATATTGTCAAAATGTGTCTGCAGTTCTTTTTTTAATCGTTCTTTTGAAATTGATGAGTCTCTGACAAATAAATCTGCCGGTGTTACATCTAGTGCTTCTGCAATTTTGATTATCATTTCAAAAGAAGGTTTCGCTTTTCCAGATTCTATTCCGCCGATAGTGCCGCTTCCGCAATTGCATTCAATTGAAAGTTCAAGCTGAGAAATATTCCGTTTTTCTCTGTAATATTTCATGTTCATTCTGAAATCATCAAGATAGTTATTCATTATTCTCAATGTAATCGAGTATTATGAAATTTAAACTGCTTGAAATCGAGTGTGTTATGTGTTAAACTCGAAATAATCGAGTTTGTTTCGAATAAACTTGGTAATATTGATTGCTTATTGGAATTTATATGAAATTTTTATATAAATTTAAATTAAAAACGAATATCAATTCTGTAATATTAGCTGGTTATATATTTTTTGTTTGGTCTGCATACATATTCTTAAACCGTTCTAGCAGAGCTATAGGATTGTTTGTTTTTTTGAGTATAACACTAATCTTGTCGTTGATAGTTTCTAGTAGAATTGTAACAGCATTACAAAAAATAGAAATAAAACAAAATAATTCACATAATTTAACCAAACGGAAGGTTTTCTTTTCGTTTTTTGTATTGTCACTTTTTGTAATGCTGTTATGGTTCTGGGGATTTTTCCCAGGATCTTTTTCTGTTGATAATATATGGCAGTTCGAACAAGCTATAAACGGTTCCTATAATGATTGGCATCCTTTTTGGCATACTATAGTTTTCTTTACATTTCCACTTAAATTAACAGAAAAAGCATATAGCATTGTTTTGTTTCAAATAATTTATTTTTCTCTCGTAATGGGATATATGGGGATGGTTTTATATAAACATGCTAATATCAAAATATCTTTGATATCAATTGCATACATACTTCTTAATCCATATACTGGATGGATTCTCGTCGTTCCTATGAAGGATGTTGGGTTTTCTATAGCTGGCTGTTTAGCTATGATAATGACTATTGAAGCTTATTTTTGTAGGGAATGGGCAAAGAAGTGGTGGCGATTGGTTTTATTGGGTATTGTGCTGGCTAATACAACATTATTCAGACATAATGCTATTTTATTCACAGTTGTTCTTGTAATCGCTCTCTTATTCATTTTAAACAAAAAACAATCATTTATTATGATTGCTACGTTTGTTCTATTTGTATGTATTATTAAGATTCCTGTTTATAATGTATTAAGTGTAGAAAAACCAGGAAATAGGGTAATTGAAATAACAGGTTTGCCTTTAACAATATTGGGAAATGTCGTAAAAGAAGCTCCAGAAAAATTAAATAAGGAAACTTTGGAATTTGCATATTCTGTAGCTCCAAAAGAGAATTGGAATTATTATAGTTGTGGAAATTTTAATAATCTTAAATTTATGGGATTTGATTCTGATGGTTTTAATAAAAAACTTATTGAAGAAACTGGAATTATTAAAATGTTCTGTATAGCAATAAAATGTTTAAAATATGCACCCGAAGAATCTCTTGATGCATTTATCTCTTTAACAGATATGATTTATAGTACAGAGTACATAGAAGGCGATTGGGAGCAGTATTTACAAGAAAATCCGTATGGTCTTACTTATACAGGTAATATACCATTGGCAAGTATATTAAAAAATTATAAAAATCTGGTTTCTAATACAATTTTAAAATATTTTAGAATGTTTGGAACTGCATTGCTTTTTATGACCACCATGATAGTTGGCAAAAGTAACTTTAAAAGCTTTAATGATTGGAAGCGAATCTTTATATGTCTTCCAATTTATGTATATGATTTTGGAACAATGTTTTTATTGACTGGAGATGATTCTAGATTTTTTTACATAACATTTTTGGTTACACCTTTAGTTGCTGTAATAATGCTAAGAGATAAAAAAGACTGTTTGAATGCTAATTGCTAATAAAAAACAGATTAGCTGTTTTTTACCAAAGACAGATGATAGTTATTTTTGTAATTATTTTTTCTTTTATTATATTCACTTTTGTAGAAAAACCCTGTAGAATAAAGCTCAAAGATTATTCAGAATTAAAAACTGGGGTTTGATTTGTTCTTAAAAATTTTGTATAAAAACATAAAATTTCTCTGTAAAAATGATTTATGGGAGATAAAGCGAACTTGTGAATGGGCAACGCTTGATAAAATTCCAGAGATTAGAAAAATGCGCTTGTTTAGAGAAATGCAGCAGCATAAACTCCTGACTTTAAAAGCTGATATTTTGGATTATAACGACTCTATTGATTATATTATCGAAAATAAATGTTCTTTATGTCGCTTCGGTGACGGTGAATTTAATCTGATAAACGGTGGTGATGTTTCTTTTCAAACATACAATCCGCTTTTGGCAAACCGATTAAAAGAAATTTTGATGAGCTGTTTCGATTCTTCAATTACTAGCAAAAATATAAAAATAGCGATAAATAGAGTGTATTACAATTTTTCAGATTGGAATAACCTGATATTCCTTCGTTTCTTTGAAGATTATGTTTTCCATAATGAAGAAAAATTAATTTCATTTTGTTCTGAATCTTACAAATACCTTGCGGCTGAAATAAGTCAGCTTTACAATCTTTTCAAAGATTATGATTTTGCTTCATATTTTGAGCATATCAAAGAAATTTGGGAAAAACGTGATATTGCAATAATCTGCGGTGACAGAATCTTTAACAATATAGAGTATAACATCTTTGATTGTGCAAATTCTGTGGAATATATTTATGCGCCGTCAACAGACGCTTTTGATCAATATGAGGATATTCTGAAAAAAACAAAAGAAATCTCAAAAGAAAAGCTGGTAATAATAATACTTGGACCGACAGCAAAAGTTCTTGCATGGGATTTGTCGCAGTTTGGATATCAGGCTTTAGATTTCGGGCATATCGCAAAAGATTATAATTCATATATGAAAAAAGACCCTCAAAATATTGAGAATATTCAGAAATTTTTTGACAAAGACTGACAACAGTGCTTCTGATAAATCTCAGTAATAGACTATCTGTGTGTCTGATGATGGGGCTGCGCTTTCCGGGCGGAGCTTACCGGCGTTTTCTGCAGAGTTTTTGATTTTCCAGCAGCGGTGAATGTGCTTATTGCGGAAATCTTCAGGGATTGTTGAGTCTGTAATGTCGGTCACAACGCCGGAAACAAGTTCTTCTTTCATCTTGAGTTTGGCTGAATTGGTGGAGAAATAAAGCACACCGTCTGGATTCAGCGCTTTAAGGGCAGCATTTACAATTTCAGACCAGTCGCGGTTTATGTCAAAAACATCTTTGAGCCGTTTGGAATTTGAAAAAGTAGGCGGATCTAAGATGATTATGTCCCAGCGGCATCTAAGCGCTCTGCTTGTGTCTGCATTTGCCGCGCTTTTTATGAACTTGACCGCATCTTCCTGAATGAACCTGTATTTTGGGATGGTTTTCTCGGCTGAATTTATCATTGCAGTTGTATCAATGCTGTTAGCACTGAAATTCTCTTTTGCCCATTCAAGGTAGGTGTGTGAAAGGTCAACCGAATCTACAGAAGCTGCACCGCCTTTTGCGGTGTAGACAGAAAAAGCGCCTGTATAGCAGAATAGGTTAAGCACATGTTTTCCCGTACATTCGTTTTTTACTGTTAGCCGCAGCGGCCTGTGGTCAAAGAAAAGCCCTGTGTCAAGATAATCTGATAAGTTGACAATAAATCTTAAGCCTTGCTCTTCTACAGTTATGCAATGCTTTGAAGCTGCAAATTTCTCATATTGAGAATTTTCACCGCGCTGCTTTTTACGCTGCTTGATAAAGACCTTAGTTTTTGGAATGTTTAGAACGGCGCAGACTGCATCTGCCATAATGTCAAGCCATTGCTCTTCCTGTTTCTGGTCTTTTTCATACGGCCGTTCGTACAGTGCAATATGCGCATAAGTTTCGGTATTTTCTTTGCTAGATGGAATTGCCTGATAAATATCTACAGCAAGCGGAATTTCAGGAATATCTTTATCGTAAAGTCTGAAAGCATGAACATCGGTGCGTTTTGCCCATTTTCGTAAATGCTTGTATCTTTTGCTCAGTCTGTTTGCAAAATCAATTGACTGCCGGTTTGTAACTTCATCTGAAGAGATATTTATTTCGTTTTCCATTAAATATTCCTAAAAGGGAATTTTAGCTTACTGCAGAGAGTCTGTATTTGATAATAAGCTTTTGCTCTTTAATTAAGAAAGCTGCAAAGCTGCACAAAGCATTGCGTAGCCTGATGTCAAATCTTCTTTCTGAACTGCAACATGAGCAGGTACATTAATTTTTGTGTTTGTAAAATTCCAGATAGCATTAATGCCTGATTTTACGATTAAGTCTGCAACCTGCTGCGCCTGTGAAGACGGAACTGTAAGAACTGCAAGTGTTGCACCTAGATTCTTAACATTCTCCTCAAAGCTGTTGAGCGAAAGAACAGGCACACCATGTATATATTTACCAATCCGATCCGGGTTTGTATCAAAGGCGGCGACAAAATTCAGCCCATGAACTGCAAACTCCTGATAACCGGTTAATGCTGTTCCGAGATTTCCGGCTCCAATAAGAACAACATTCTTAGGGTTATCCCAGCCTAAAAAATGCTCTATTGACTTAACAAGAGGTTTAACAGGATAACCGCGCCTTGGTCTGCCGACTATTCCAGTCATCGAAAGGTCTTTTCGAACCTGAATTGGCTCATAATTAAGCTCTGTTGATATCACTGTTCCGGAAAGATATTCCAAACCGTCTGCTTCTGCCTGACGGGCAATCTGCAGATATGACGGAAGCCGTCTGATTGCCGGTGCAGCAGGGATTTTTTTTCTAGCCATAATAGAAGTATACATCAAAAAAAAAATAGAGAAAAGCGGTAACTCACGTAAATCGTTAATTTTTGATTTATTGATTATTCTTGAAAAGGTTTCTGTTTTTTAGAAAAATATGCACACTATTGCAAAGAATGCGGTTTTTTCTTATTATATTTTCAGAGGTTCAAATAAATGAGTTCTTTAAGTACAATTGCAATTATTGTAGCAATTATTGGATTGATGTACTTGGCATATAAAGGCTGGTCAATCATTCTTATAGCACCGCTTCTGGCTGTCGTAGCATCAATTGGCTGCGGCTCATCTTTCCTTGATATTCTTGGAAATGTATATCTGGCTAAGGCTGCGGAATATATCAAAAATTATTTCCAGATTTTTCTTTTTGGTGCGGTTTTCGCAAAACTAATGGAAAAAGGCGGGCTTGCCGCAAGCATCGCAAATAAGATTGTTGAGCTGCTCGGTGCAAAACGCGCTGTTCTGGCTGTTATCTTAGGTTGTGCAGTTCTTACATACGGCGGTTTGAGCGTTTTCGTTGTAGCATTTGTTATGTATCCGTTTGGTGCAGTTTTGTTCAGAAAAGCCGGTATTCCAAAGCGGCTTCTTCCTGCAACATTGTGGATAGGCATTTTCACATTTACAATGGTTGCTGTTCCAGGCACTCCACAGATTCAGAATATTATTCCTTCAACATATTTCGGCACTTCAACTTGGAGCGGCATCGGCATCGGCATTTTTGCAACAGCCCTGCTTCTGGCAATCGGGCTTGTCTGGATTGGCTTCAGGGCAAAGACTCTGATGGCAAAAGGCGAGGGCTACGGCAACTATAACGACGAGAATCAGGCTGAAGACAAAGAGCTGCCGAATTGGGGCTTGTCTTTGATTCCGCTGCTTATGGTAATTGTGCTGAACATTGTTTTGAGCAACCCGTTCAAATGGTCTTTTATCAGCTGGAAGATTTCTTCTTTGTGGGCAGTTTCTATCGCCACAATTCTTGCAACAATCGTTACAATCATTGTAGGCCGCAAGCGCATTTTTGCCGCAGAAGCAGAAGTTTCGGGCAAGCAGGTATTTCTTAAGACAGTGAACGCTTCGGCACTTTCCAGCGGAACAGCTGTATTCAATGTTGCTTCAGGCTTTGCGTTCGGCTGTGTTGTAACAAGCGTTGTCGGTTTTGAAGTAATCAGCCGCCTTCTGCTTAAGCTTTCTGAAAACGGAAACCCGCTTTTCTCTGCTGTGCTTTCGACAAACATCATGTGCGGAATTACAGGCTCTGCTTCAAGCGGCATTACAATTGCACTTGCAAAATTCGGCGAAATCTGGGCTAATCTTGCAACAAGCGCAGGCATTCCGCTTGAAGTTCTGCACAGAATTGTTTCAGTTTCAGGCATAGGCATTGACCCAGTGCCTCATTGCGGCGCGCTGGTTACAATGTTTGCAATCTGCGGCCTTACCCACAAAGAAAGCTACTTTGACCTTGTTATGCTCATGCTTTTCAAGTTCTTTGTTCCTTATTTGTGCGTTGTTTTCTATATGATTACAGGCATCGTCTAAAATTTATGTCTAAACTGTCTGTTCTTGAGCGCCATTATCAGCAGCATAAAGAAGACCACCGTCTTGAAACACGGCACGGCAAGGTGGAATTTACTGTTTCCATGAAGTTTATTCATGACTATCTGCCTGCTGACAAAAACTGCAAGGTTTTGGATATAGGCGCAGGAACAGGCAGATATTCGCTTGCTTTGTGCAGTGAAGGCTACGATGTTACGGCTGTTGAGCTTGTAAAGAGCAATCTCGACGTGCTGCGCTCAAAACATTCGCCAGTGAAAACATGGCAAGGTAACGCGCTTGACCTTCATTTCCTTGAAGATAACACATTCGACTTGACCCTGCTTTTCGGGCCGCTCTATCATCTACATGAAAATGCTGAAAAATTAAAAGCTTTAAGCGAGGCAAAACGCGTTACAAAGTCTGGCGGCGTAATTCTTGCTGCATATCTGATGAATGAATACAGCCTTTTTTCGTTCTGCTTTAAGGAAAACCGGATAGCTGAGCTTATGAAGAGCGGCGCGGTTTCAAAAGATTTTAAGGTCTGCGCTAAAAACGATGAGCTTTACGATTATATGCGCCTTGAAGACATTGACAGACTGAACAGTGAAGCAGGGCTTGAGCGGCTTACAATTTTCTCGCCGGACGGAATGTCTGATTACATGAGAAAAGAACTAAACTCAATGACAGAAGAATCCTTCAAATTATTTATAGACTATCAGCTTCAGGCTGCCGAACGGAAAGACCTGCTCGGTGCCGGCTCTCACACCGTAGACGTGCTGAAAGTGACCAAGCCCTAAAGCGCGGGCGGCTAGTGTACACAATAAAAGGGTGCAAAAACTCTGAATTGTGATATAATACGCTTATGCCAACTGTTTTCAATGAAAAAGGATACAAATTTTTCTTTTTTTCGAATGAAGGAGAACCTCTAGAACCATGTCATATTCATGTTCGAAAAAACGGGGCACTTGCTAAATTTTGGATTTCTGAAAATTGTTCTCTTGCAGAAAACTTTGGTTTTACGGCAAAGGAATTGAATGAGACTGCGGATATAATCAATCACAATATTATAAAAATAAAGGAGGCTTGGAATGGATTTTTCTTTGAACAATGCTAAGGCGCAGAAAGTTTGGGTTGATAATGAAAATTTATGGCTTCTTTTAGTTGATGGAAGACAGCTTTCTTTGCCGCTTATATATTTTCCGAATCTTTTTAATGCAAAACCAGAAGATAGAAATGACTATGAATTGAGCGGTGGTGGAATAGGCATTCACTGGGATAATCTTGATGAAGATTTGTATGTTCCTAATCTGCTGATGGGCATAACAGATGTAAACCGCAAACACAAAACCGCATAAGCCTTTCTAGCAATGACGCGCGAGTGTGCACCAAGCTTTCAAGTTTTCGCGAAGCGGAAACTTGGGCGGTTCGCAGATTAGGCTATCAGCTTCAGGCAGCCGAGCGCAAAGACCTAATCGGCGCCGGCTCTCACACTGTAGACGTGCTGAAAGTGGTAAAGCTGTTTCACAAATAAGAGACAGATTGTGCGTAATAGTCAACGCCTTGATTTTTGAATTCTTCAATAATTTCAAGCTTTAATTTATACTCAATTGAATTTTCTGGAAAATCGAGCTTTCTTAATAATTCTAGTGGCTTGGTTGGAATTCCGTCTATATAGTTTTCTTCAGTTAGAAAAAAATCATCAGTTACGTTCGCTTTATGCTGAACAATGAGGTAATGCGCCTTTTCAATTTCGCCATAATAAAGCGCAAGAATTGCAGCTGTAATTCCGTATTTTGTTTTGTGATTAACATCTGCGTTGCCTTTTTCTACAAGCATTTTTGTCTTTTCAAGGCTTACATAATTTCTTCGTCTTTCTAAAAGTGTTTCACCAGATTTTGTGTCGGGCAATAATGAATAAAACGGATCTGCCGGCGACATGCTTAAAGAATTTTTTATAGACATCATCAAAGGCGTTAAAGGAACAGGACGGAGATTGCTAATGCTTTGATAAGAATACAACAATTCTGTATCAGCGCCATAATCTAACAGGGCATCGATTAGTTTAGTATTACTATAAGAGTCATAAAAAACGATATGTGGAAAACCAGCCGCAATATGAAGAGGCGTTTCGTCATCGAGAGTTTTTACATTTGGGTTAAAACCATTTTTAAGAAGTTCCCTTGCAGCTTCATCTTTTTCAAGCTCAACAGCAAAATGAAGGACTGAATAATACTGCAAAGTATAGCTTCTATCAATGATAGATTTATCATTTTGAATAATTGAATCTATTTTCTTAAGGTTATTTTTCTCGATTGCTTTTGCAAGCTTAAAGTCGCTTGCGTTATTAACATATGGGTCAAAATATAAATATTTGTGCTTGTCGCCGTTCCAACAAGAAACAAGCATTAAACAAAAGCATAATGAAATTGGTAATAATCTTTTCATTGCGCTCTCTCCTTGTCTATTAACTTTTTTTACATTATAAGCTGAACTGCTTCATTTTGCAAATTTCTGCTTCATGCGCTCAAGTATCTGCTGCGCCATTTCGTTTGAGACTTCAGTCTGCGGCTCGTGGTATTCAACAAGATTTGCCGGTATTTCGTCTAAAAACGGCGACGGCGTGCATTCAACCACAGTCTGCATTTTGCGGCGGTGGCGGCAGCTTGAAAGAAAGAGCTTCTGCTGTGCGCGCGTAATTGCAACATAAAAAAGACGCCGCTCTTCTTCTATGTTGCCGTCGCCTTCTTCAAGCGAGCGCGCATGCGGAATAATTCCGTCTTCACAGCCGATTATAAACACAACAGGAAATTCAAGACCCTTTGAAGCGTGAATTGTCATCAAATTGACTTTGCCCTTGTCAGAATCATCGTCCATGTCGTCTCTTGAAAGCAGCGTGATTCTGTTAAGATAGGCAAAAAGCCCGGCGTCAAAATTATCAGGGTTGTTTTCCCAGACTTCAACAGAATTGATAAGACTTTCAATATTCAAGAACTTGTAGCGCGCCGCCTTTTCGTTTTTCTGATATTCAGAGATGAGATAACTCCAATAGTCAATTTCATCAACCATGGCTCTTATTTTTTTTGCAAGACCTTTGCCGCTAAGCATTGACTGCCTGTGTTTTTCTATAAAGCAGACAAATGCGCTGAGCTCGGCGCGCGTCTTTGCGTTCAAAATTGCAGGTGCATCAAATGGCGCATAGAATACAGGTTCTGCCGCTGCCTTTTTGCCCGAATATTCGGCTGCGTCAAAGTCTTTGTCGTTTGCGGCGGCTTCAAACAAATCTTTTATAGAGCCGTTCCAGCCTGCGCCTGCGCCCGAACCGCTTGAACCGCCTGCGCTTCCGCTTTCGCCTGAATCATCTGAATCAAACAGCGAATTCTGTGCATCGTCTTCATCGTCTTTTGCAGAAGGTTCAGCGGCAAGCAGTGCCTGAATAGCCGTCCAAAGCGAGCATTCATGCTCTTTTGCAACAGCAGAAATGTCTTCGATAGCTTTTCTGCCAAGACCGCGTCTCGGCGTGTTGATAATCCGCAAAAGATTTATGTCGTCGTCGTGGTTTGCAATGACGCGGAGATAGCTTATAACGTCTTTGATTTCTTTGCGCTGATAAAAGCTTGTGCCTCCTGACATTGTGTAAGGAATGTTGTTTTCAAGAAAAGATTCTTCAATGGCGCGGCTCAAGGTATTTGCCCTTATAAGCACGCCGAAATCATCATATTTGCGCTGCTCAGTCATGCAGATAGACTGAATAGTCTCAGAGACAAAATCAGCTTCGTCAGCTTCGTTTTCGGGCATATAGATTTCAATAGGTCTGCCCGAACCGTTGCCGGACCAGAGCGATTTGTCTTTGCGGTTTGTGTTGTGCGAAATTACGCCGTTTGCCGCCGCAAGAATTGTCTCTGTTGAGCGGTAGTTCTGCTCAAGCCTGATTTCCTTAACATCAGGAAAATCTTTCTCGAACATTCTGATGTTTTCATAATTTGCGCCGCGCCACGAATAAATAGACTGGTCGTCATCGCCGACAACAGCAACATTCTTGTCTGCAAGCGCGTGCATAAACTGATACTGCTGAATGCTTGTGTCCTGAAATTCGTCTACCATGATGTACTTATATCTTTCGCGGTATTTTGCAAGCACATCAGGGCATTCGCGGAAAAGTTTGAGCGGCAGCGTAATCAGGTCGTCAAAGTCAACCGCGTTATAAAGCTTTAAGCCGGCCTGATATTCTTCGTAAAGTTTTTTATACTGATCGTTGGCGTGCTGCCAGTCCCATCTGCCGATTTTGATGTTTGAAAAAAGGTTTCCGATTTTGTAAACGTCAAGCGCGTCTGCCGAAAAGCCCAGCTCGCGCCCTGTTTCTTTTATAAGCTGGTTTCTGTCGGTCTCGTCATAAATACTGAAATTGCTCCGCCAGCCCAGCTTGTCAATGTCCTGCCGGAGAATTCTTACACCGAAAGCGTGGAATGTTGAAACTGTAAGATTCTGCAATTTTCTTCCGGTCAATTCTTTGATGCGCTCTTCCATTTCTCTTGCGGCTTTGTTTGTAAAGGTCAGCGCAAGAATCTGGCTCTGCGGAATGTTATTGTCAAGCATGTGCGCCATGCGGTAGGTAATTACGCGCGTCTTGCCCGAACCGGCGCCGGCAATTATAAGAAGCGGCCCTTCAAAAGTTGTTACAGCCTCAAACTGCTCCTTGTTAAGCTCTTTCTTCAATTTCTCAACATTCATAGGCGGCTATTTTACGCAATTTAACGGATGCTATCAAGCTGTTGTAATTAATACATAATAGATGAACTTTAAAAAATGCGTCTGCTTTCAGGAAAGCGCGTCGGTTCGGTGTAGTGCAAGGTAATAGGAATCCGACTGCGCAAATTTTCTACGAAAATTTGCTTGCGATCCTTGCAAGCACCTCGCCGCCGCTTTCTTTCCTTACCGCTACCGCATTTTTTAGATTTACCTGAAAAGTATAATCGCAAGACAGCTTACTTGCGGAATTGGTATTTCAAGCATATACTTTCAGTAGAATCAAATGTTTGTTGCCTTTTTTTTGTATTGTAGGAGATAAAAAATGATTACTGTTGTTTGCTTTGTAACGCTTGGTATTATTATTTTTAGGATCATTTTGCAGATTAGAGGTGGTGTTTTGCTAAAAAAATATGCAGGTTTTTGGGGAAAAATTGGAGTTGATAAAGTTTTGTTTCTAGCCCCTGAATTTGCACCGGTAAAAACCTATGACAAGATTGTTGCCGATGAAAAAAATGCTGAAATAACCGGATATTGGAAAAGCCTAAAGATTTATAAATTTTCAATCTTAATTTGCCTTATTTTATGGTGCATAGTGTTTATCTTTTGAATAAAAAATAGCTTTTCGCTTTCGCAAAAACCGACAGATGAAGGAACTGGCGGGAGGGAGTGGAATGTGGTTCGAAAACACTCTGCTTGTTGTCGTCGCGAAAGCGACGTGTTTATAGTTTCCATACAACAAGCAGCGTGTAGCGCGTTATCGCGCGGTTTCGAACCATGTTCCGCGACCGGAAGCCGGGTTTTCAGCTAAAATATTTATAAAGCGTTTGTTCTGACTTGCGGTAATTTCAATTGCCAAATGCACCAAGATTTGTTAAACTTTATTCGAAAAATGTGCTGATGCAGAGATTTAACAGCGCATTGGGGGAAAATTCTAATGAGCGTATATGAGAACGTTACGGCTTTTTTGGGCAGGCATGGTTTTTCCGTTGCCGCATATGATGTAAACACAACAATAGAAGGCCTTTTATATGATATGAAAGCAGGGCTTGAAACAGACAGCGCCTGCAATTGTGCAATGGCATCTGCCGAAGACATGATTCCTACATGGGGAATGCCGCCGGCAGAGTCGCCGAAAAATGAATCTGTAATAGTTATTGATGCCGGCGGAACAAACTTCCGTTCCTGCCTGGTTACTTTTGATTCCAACGGAACAGCATCTATAAGCGATCTTGAAAAAACTTCAATGCCGGGCATTGAGAGGGAACTTTCTAAAAAAGAATTTTTCAGTGCAGTCGCCGCAAATCTTGACCATCTTAAAAATAAGGCAAAGCGCATAGGCTTCTGCTTTTCTTATGCAATGAAAATTACACCTGACAGCGACGGCGAAGTTATCGGCTTTTCAAAAGAAATTAAGGCTGAAGAAGTTGTCGGTTCGCTTGTTGGCAAAAACTTGAGTGATGCGCTTGTTGAGCGCGGCTGGAACCGTCCTGAAAAGATTACGCTTTTGAACGACACAACAGCAGCCCTGCTTGCCGGTGCTTCAAATGCAACAGAAGGCCGCGCGTACAGCTCATATGTAGGCTTTATCTTGGGCACAGGTATGAACGCCGCCTACATCGATTCAGAGCCAGTTGCAAAGCTTGCGGGTTTAAAAGATTCAGCCGGAAGGGCTGCGCCGTCAAGCCAGATTATCGTCTGCGAGTCAGGCAAATTCAACAAGCTGCCGCGCTCAGAATTTGACATTGAATTCGATAAATCTGCAAATACTCCGGGAATGTATGTAATGGAAAAGATGTGTTCCGGGGCATATCTCGGCCCTGTCGGCTTGATTGCGCTTAAAAAGGCTGCCGAAGACGGCTTGTTCACCAAGCCTGTTGCAGACGCAATCAAGGCGCTGCCAAAGCTTGAGCTTAAAGACATGGACCAGTTCTTTTATGCACCGAAAAAGACAACAACTGTTCTTGGTGAAATTGCAGCAAAAGGCACTCAGCAGGACGCAGACACAATTTATGTGCTTCTTGACCATTTTGTTGCACGTTCTGCTAAGCTTGCGGCGGCAATTATTTCAGCGGCTATTATTAAGAGCGGGGCAGGCTTTAGTGCTGCTCTGCCGGTTGGTGTTGTCTGCGACGGCACAACATTCTATAAGACACATAACTTAAAGAACCGTCTTATCGGCTATTTGAATGAAGTGCTTATTAATCAGCGTCATATCTATTTTGAGATTCTTACAATAGATAATGACATTACGCTTGGTACAGCTGTAGCGGGTTTAAGCTGAAAAGCTGAAAATTGACGGAAAGCCGTTTTATTCAGCTTTCCGTTCAAAATTTTTCAAGTTTTTCTAACTATATGAAACAGCTTTCCGATAAAATAATAAATGATGTTGTCCTGTAAAAATTTAGTGACTTCATCTATTGATTCATTTATGAGGTAAAACGTGTCAGCAAAAGGAACAATCGGCAAGACTATTGTGTTGCTTTTATT
>CAMJMF010000061.1 GCA_946406925.1 uncultured Spirochaetales bacterium
GTTTCCGGCACGGAAACTTGGCGCGTTTGCCAGATAATCTTATATTGTAGATTAAACTGCTGCAAACCGCTTAGTCCGTCTTGAACCTGTCTACGTCTGCACCGAGCTGTGTTACGTTTGTATCAAGCTCAACAACGCACTGGTCAAGCTTCTTGCCATCTATCTCGACAATCTGCGCATTCTCTGACATTGCCGTCATGCTTTCGTTGACAGCTTCAACTGAATTTTTAAGCTTGTCCATTTCTTTAAGCACAAGCGAGCTGCCTTCCTGCACTTTGAGCGAAGCTTCGCGGACATTCTCGGCAGTCTTGTCCATTTCTTGCAGAGAAGAAATGACGCTTCTTGAGTCTGAATTCTGCGTTTCAAGCGAAACCTTTACAGACTGAACGAGCGAGTCTGTCTGCTGAATTCGTGCCGAAACGCCTGAAAATGCCGTGCTTGACTCTTGAGAAGCCGCAACAATCTCTGCAATGCTGCCCTGTATATTGTTGAGCTGTTCGCCGATTGTCTTTGACTGCCTTGAAGACGTCTCTGACAGTTTGCGGATTTCATCAGCAACAACAGCGAAACCTTTACCTGCATCACCGGCGTGCGCAGCCTCAATTGCGGCGTTCATCGCGAGCAGGTTCGTCTGACTTGCAATGTTTGCAATCGCGGTGTTTGCTTCCTGCAGCATCTTAGACTGCTGCTCAATCTGCGAGATGCGCTCGTTTACTTTCTGCTGCTTCGACATGCCGTTCTGGGCTTCCGTGTCAAGCTGCCCGAAAGATTCCGCCATGCGTTCCATTGAGTCGCTAATCTGCTCAATGCTCTTTACAAGCTGACCTACAGAAGAAGAAGAATCTCTGATGCTCTTTGTCTGCGAGCTGATCATTTCGTTCACGTTTGAAATGCTTGAAGCAACATCCTTTACAAAATCTGCGGTCTCGTCAAAGCCGCGCGACTGGTTTTGAATCTGTTCCTGTACAGTGCCGATGCTTTGCCTGATGCTGCTCATTGATTCAGAAACAGAAGCGACGCTTTCCTTCATGTCTTTGGAAACCACGTCAAGATTCGAGCTTGACGATTTAATTGTGCCCATCATGCCCTGCATTTTTTCCATGAACGAATTGAAATAATTCACGATGTTGTGAATTGACTTGAAAGGCGTGTGCAGGTCTGTATCAAGGCGGCGCGTTAAATCAGCTTCGCCAGAAGCAATGTTCTTTACGGTAACATGAACTTCTTCAAGCGGCTTGAACAAATTGTACATTGAATATGCAACAAGCAGCACGACCGACAGAATGAGGAAAACAGCGAACGGCACGATTGAATTTGCAAAAAACGCTTTCGGCGTAAGCGGTATAAAAAGCACAATCTGCCAGAGCAGAGAATCGATAGGCGCAATCAGATATTCGCCTTTCATGGTTGAAAAGAATTCGTTTTCTTTCGGGAAAAGATTCTCCACACCTTCAAGCTCCGGCATTATGCTGGTAATCAGAATCTGCTTTTCCAGATCATCTTGATTTGTCGAAGCAGAAACCTTCATGTCGGCGTTGTACATGTACATCGTAACGCCGCTATCAAGCGTCTTGTACATTGCAGTTATAAAATCGTTAAGCTCTACGCCAGTGCCGGTAATTCCTATCGGTGTGTGTTTTTTGTCAAAGACAAGAACGTCTATCCACATAAGAGTTTTCTTAAGGCCGGTATCATAATTTACATAAAACTGAAACGGAAGTTTCGCATCAAGCGCATCTTGAAACCAGACATTGCCCGGATCGCTTTTATCCAAATCGTAGACAAATTCCATGTTTGAATAATATTTTAAGTCAACGTCTGAAATCCAGAAAGTTATATGAGAACTGAAAGAATCTTGAAAAGTCTGAAATTCGCGGAAAGCATTATACCTTATCTCTTCGTCAGAAGGATTGGTCATATAATCAACCACAACCGGCGACTGCGCAAGCTGAAGCGAAAGCTTTTTTTCAGGCAGAAGACCGCTCTCCATTTCGAGAATCTTAGTGTACTTCATCTGCAGCAAGCTTGCATCAGCTTTTTTTCTGAAAAAATAAATTGAGCTTGCGCTGATTGCCGCAAGCCCGATTACAACATAAGCAATAACAAAAATCAAAGTAAAATTATTTCTTGCTTTCATACCATGTTTCCCTATACCGAATAGTTTATCATCAGACGGTGAAATAATGCAACGAAAAACTACAGCAGGGTTTACCGAAAAGCCTCTTTTGAAGAAATAACCCAATCGCAAAGCCATTATTTCAGCCTGTAACCTGTGCCACGGACAGTTTCAATCTGTATAGCGTTTCCAAATTTTTGCCGTAAAAGGCGGATATGTACATCAAGAGTTCGGCTTTCTATGTCGCTTTCGTATTTCCATACAGTTTTCAAAAGCTCTTCGCGTGACACAAGATTTCCCCTGTTTTTCAAAAGAACAACAAGCAAATCGTATTCTTTTCCGGCAAGCTTGACTTCGTTACCAGAAACAAACACTTTATGGTTTTTGACATTCACAATTAGATTCTGGGCTTTCAAAAGGTTTCCGCCAGTTTCACTGCCGTACAGTTCTTCAAGGTTAGGTGACATTGCTCTGATTACGCCGAAAACACAGTCACCTGCTTTCTCGATTTTGCGCACCAAATCCATGTATTTAAGTTCAGCTTTGACGTTGCTTCCGTCTTCTATGCGTTTACGGCTCTTCCGCTTGAGTTCCTTTTTCATGCTGTCAATTCCATCTTCGATTTCCAATGAAAGCAGCTTGTCTTCATCTGAAATGCCGAGCGCAATATAAGTACACGCCTGTTCAAAGAAAAGATGAACCTGCTCAAAATAAGCGACCAGCTCATCGTTATGGTCTTCAAAGGAATTTATGTCCGGATTTTCGTAAAATTTGAGCATCGTATGCCCCAGAGAGCAGCATTCATCGCTCAAGTCTTCAAGATTCTGTGTCATAGAAATAAGATGAGAAAAATCCTCACGGTTCTTTTGGTTAGAATTTGGAAGTCTGATGCATTTCTGAAGAAAATCGCTGATTCCGTGGTTCATTTCATCAATATATTCTTCTTCTGAAAGAATTTTCTGAACCGATTCTTCATCAATCTTTCTATTTTTCAAAGCTGAATGAAGCAAATCAAACATTGACATCACGTGGTCTGTCATTTTGACAATTTCTTTTTGTATCTGAAATAAATACAAATCTGAACTTATATGCGTGACAGGAAGGATGGCCGGAAGCTTATAATGAGTGCTTTCTTCTTTCACACTTTCTTTAATCAGATTTTGTGCAATTTTTGCTATTTGGTTTACAAAAGGAAGAAATATCAAGGCAGCTGAAACATTAAAAATTGTATGAAGCATTGCAATATGTGCCGTGATGTTTTTCTGCGGTTCAAGCGGAACTATAAAGTCAACAAGTGCAAGAAACGGCTGAAACAAACAAAGTGCAATTGCCGTTCCAAGCACATTGAAGCCCACATGAATTGCTGCCGTGCGCCTTGCATTTACATTTGCCTTAAAGCAAGACATTACAGCATCAACCGTTGAGCCGATATTGCTTCCAAGCACAACGGCAGCTGCCAAATTCCACGGTAAAGAATTGTTTGCCGCCATCGTAAGAATAATTGCCGTCGTTGCAGAAGATGAATGAATCAGAGCCGTAAAGAATGCGCCAATCATAACGCCCAACAAAAGCCCCGCGAATCCCAGATTTGCAAGGTTGTATAAAAATGCCATGGAATCAGGCTTTAGTTCCATTGAAGATTTTAAAAGCCCCAGCCCCATAAAAAGAAAGGCAAAACCCATGAAGCTGTCAGCAAAATCATGAAGCCTGATTTTCTTGAAATATTTCAGTACAAACCCAAAACCGAAGAGAGGAATAGCCGCAGCCTCTATGCTGAATGAAAAACCGAACAGCGAGACAATCCACGCTGTCACGGTCGTTCCGATGTTTGCACCAAAAATAATTCCGATTGCCTGCGTGAGCGTAAGAATCTCTGCATTCACAAAGCTTACGACCATAACTGTAGTTGCGCCAGAAGACTGAATAATTGCAGTAACCGCAACACCTGTTAAAAGTGCAGAAAAGCGGTTAGAAGAAATTTTTCCTAGAAGCGTCTGCAAGCTGCTGCCTGCACCTTTTTGGATTCCATTGGAAAGCATTTCCATTCCAAAAAGAAGCAGGCATAATGAGCCGCCGAATTCCAAAATCTGACCAATTGTCGTAGCAATCATACAAATGCACTATAAAGGCTTATTGCAAAACAATGAAGTCCTTGAATGTTAAGAATGTGTTAAGTTTTTTAAGACCTGCATTCAAATTTTTTGCTGCTGCAATTTAAAGCAGGCTTTCGCTTAATTTGCGTTATTTCAGCAACACCACATTAGTCCGGAAGCCTATAATCACCTTGAAAGACAAAGCTGCACTGCTTTTATAGAAGAAAATTGCCTGTCGGTTTGCCGTGACCGTAAAAGATTGTGCGGCTTCCGAGCGACTTTATCTTTTGAGCACTCTGTTTAATTGCGTCAAAGTCTGCGTAAAGATGCCCGAGAGCCGGTTTAATCCAATTATCAAGCGCATCGCCCACAAGCAGATTTTTCTGCTCTACATCAACACCGATTGAGCCTTTTGTGTGCCCCGGAAGTTCCACAATTTTTGCGTCAATTCCATAATCTAAAAGGCTGTCGCCTTCTTTTACAAAAAACAGATTCTGGGGGCGGCGCACTTTTGTGTTTCTAAGCACTTTTAGCGAAACACCGAGCACAACTTTGCCCACAAGCCCGTAAGACATTAAAGGCTGGGAATCATAGTTCTCGAATACATCTAAATCTGCTTTATGAACAGCAACTGGAATATTAAAATGGTCAGAGAGCGCCGCCGCATTTTCTGCATGGTTAAAATGCGGATGAGTCAGAACAATAAGGCGCATTTTGTATTTACTGCATTCAGCAAGCACTTCATCAAAAAAAGCTGCTGTTCCAGTATCAACAAGAACTGCATTTTCGCCGTCTGCCACAATATAGCAATTGTCTGTGCCGCATTTTATGCGGTGAATTTCGCTCATAGTTACCTCTGGAGTTTTACGCTTCAGCTGCTCTTTTTCTTCTGTCATGTCCTGTTGCAGAATAATAAGTTCTTTTGTTGTTGTACATAAGTGAATCAACTCTCACCAGAATCTCGTCAATTGTTTCATGCCGGCAGTCAACTGAAGTAATTCCATAAGCAACAGAAACTTTGTCTATATTTTCAGATTTATATTCAGCACAGCGTTTTTCAAATTCAGCGCATAATTCGGCTTCATTAGGAATCGGCTTGTCCAAAATTGCAACAAACTCATCTCCGCCGATTCTAAAACATTGTCCGTAGTTTCCAAAAATCTCAACAATGCACTGCGCCGCGGCTGAAATCAATTCATCGCCGGCTTTATGGTCTTTTGTGTCGTTTATAACTTTAAGGCCGTTAATGTCAAATTCAAGAATTGTGTAATTTTTCTTGGACTTATTGAGTTTCTCCAAAAAAGTGTCAAAACTAAGGCGGTTATTCAGCCCGGTAAGCTGGTCTTTTTCCATTAAGAATTTGTAATTCTTTGCATTTGCAAATGCCCTGATTTTCATGTTCATCATATAGCCCGAAAACAGCATGCTTACAATTCCATAAATAATGGCATTTGAAAAATTCTGCATCAAAAGCACTCCGGACTGCCTTGTGAACACAAGATATATATAGAGCAAATCTGCAAGCACAATAACCAGCGAGGCAAAAACAGGTCTGAGCGTAAACAAAAGCGGAATTGCGAACAGGAACACCATGAATGTTGTTGTCTGCGTATCGCTGTTTACAAAAATTCCGATTATTGCACCAAGAGTCAGTGCGCCAAAAGTGCCGATATACGGCGCAACTCTGAAATTGCGTTTCAGCTTATAGCAGATTGTTGCCGCAAGCGCCAGCACAAGGTAATAGATTGCACTTATTTGAAAAATTGTCTGCATTACAGACAAAACCTTAGAAAATGAAACCTGGATAAAGAGAATAATATATATTATGCCGGCGAGCCAACCAAAAACAAGTACATTCTTAAGATTGGCTGCGAAAATGTCATCTTCTACTTTTTTGTATTCGGCTTTTGAAATTCCGCCATACAAAATGCAGTTCAATATTCTTGCTTTCACTTAAATGCTCCACAAAAGAAATAGCAGAAAATTGTTTTACGAATAAAATATTATATCTCCAAAATGTGCAAAAAACAAGTTTTTTGTGCTGTTCCTCATGCAAAGCACCGGAGTTGAAGAAAGCGGCGGGGTGTTCCAGCTCTGCTAGTTTTTTTCTTTTTTGCGCATTATCGTACAGACTTCTACAGCATCTGAAAAATCAGATTCGGAAACGCCGGCAGCCCAGACATCAGGCATAACAATCTGCCTGTACGCTTCCAGAGCGTCTGCCGAAAACTCGCCCAAAATCATATAAGTGCGCGCATAATCAAAAACAGGCGGTGCAATGCGGGCGTTCATCCAGTCTATAATTGTGTATTCAGACTTATCAGAAATTGGCTTTGCCGCCGGAAGCATAATGTTCAGAAAGTGCATATCAAGGTGGCAGACGCTTTCGCTCATTTTGCCGGAAAGCCGCTCAATAACCGGGAGGATTTTTCCGCTGTCTTCAGCGTCCATGCCGATTGCGGCTGTATCGCGGAGGTGCGGAATTTCTAGGTCTTTGATTTCAGCGCTGTGAACAAATTTGAACGCACGTGCAAGCAGCTTGTAGCCTTCAATTATCTGGTATGCGCCTTCAGGCAAAGTGCCCAAAGCAATGTCGGTTTTTCCTGCAAGATTTTCCTGCACACATCTGTTGATTTTGCTTTCAAGCATCTCGCCGTCTACAAAATCCATTTTGATGATATGAGCATCATCTGTATCATAATAGCGCACAGAACAAAGTCCTGCTTTGTTTATTTCGCCCTGCTGGTGCTTTTCAAATGCAATCCATTCGGCAGGGTACGATGGCTTATAAACTTTGTAGGCAAAACCCTGATACAGAAAAACTTCAGCCTGCGCCCCGCGGCCAATCAATTCTTGTGTTCCGTCAAATGTCATTTTGCTTTTCCTCTTTATCACCAGTATAATCCATTATTTTTTTGAGGCGCAGTTCTTTCGTGAAATGCAAAAATTCGTTCACGAAATGCATTCAAAGGCAGATTTTACTTTTTAAGTTTATCCCGAATTTTAAGACACGCTTCTATATGCATAATCCAATGGCGAGAAAACGGCATCTGAATTAAGCCGCGGATATCTTTGTTGCACCAATAATCAATAAGCCATGCTGAGTCTTCGTGAGGGCTTACAACATTCAAAGACTCAAGCCGGGCTCTGCGTTCAGGCGGCACCTTTGCTATTATGTCATCAAAGGAAAGTGCGCCCAGAATCTTTTCACTGTTTTCTTTCACCTCAAAAGCATAAGAATAAAGTTCGTCTATGTTCAGCTGCTTTGAAAAATCTGCAATCTGCTGTTTGTCAAGCTCGTTTGCAGTGGTAATAATCGGAGAGCAAATGCGCTTCTGGTAGCCGCCGCTAAGCAGCACCTGCTCAGAATTGCACACCAAAGTGTTGCAGACAACATCTTCTATGCGGAAAACATGCCAGAGCATCCACGAGATTGATGTGCTGTGATTCCCGGCTGCATTTTTGAAAGGCATGGCATAAAAATCTTCGGGCGTAAGCTCGTTTCTTAAAGAGGAAAGACTTTCCATAAGATGTCCGCGGAGTTCAAACAAAGTCGCAATGCCCTGCTTAAAAGTGCCGCTCTTTTTGAGCTGCATCTGCATTGTTTTGTTAATCTCAGACCAGTCTTTGTTCATAAGCCACACCTCCAAATTTTAGCGGATTATTTCAGCACCGGGTTCCAGTTGTCATTCGGGTCAAGAAATATTTCAGAATAATCGGCGGAATTTGCAAGCTTCAGCATTTCTTCAAAATGCCACATGGTTGAAAGATTTTTGGCTTCAGAAGCTTCTGTCCAGAAGACTCTGCCTTCTTCTGAAGATTGAAGAGTGCCAGAAAATCGGTTTGTCTTAAACAGAAAAACCATGTACCGCGTTCCGTCTTCTTCAAGCCAGTTTTTTACGCCGCAGAGCTGAGGGTTCTTGATTGTAAGACCTGTCTCTTCTTTTATTTCGCGGATTACAGAATCTACTATCGGCTCATTTTCATCAACATGACCGCCGGGAAAAGTAACGCCCTTAAAGCCTCTGCCGACTTTTTCCTGCACAAGAATCTTTGTGCCGTCATAAACTATGCACATATTTGTAAGAATTACTTTTTCAGTTCGTTCCATATATTCTCCATTTATCCAGTTTATTTTACCGGCGGTTTCCATGGTTTTGGCGTAAGCAGGGTTGTCCTGCCGATATCCGGCAGTAAATTATAAACGGAACAACCCGTTTTTTGTTCAAAATATTCTTTTATGCCGAATGCAACTTCCCAGCCTTTTATATAGCCTTCCATTATGCCATAACGCCTGGTAACATCAACAAAGCGTTTTTCTAAAATAACAAAACCATAGTCTACGGCAAGCGAATCGCAAAGCTGAATCAGCCGGTCATAATCATCTGGTTCGCAGTTCACAATATAGTTTTTAATAGCTTTTTCAGTTTCTGTTACCGGCTCATAGCCAAATTCTTCTTTCATTCTAAGATACGAATGTGTCATGCAGATCCGCGCGGTTTCGTCCCAGCCTTTCTGCATGCAATATTTATAGCCTTCATAAACATGTGTCGGAATATCAACAATTCCGACTCTCCGCCCGATGTCGTGCATTATTCCAACTATATATGCTTTTTGTGAATCCATTTCAGGGATTTTTTCCGCAATGTTTCTGGCCGCAATTCCAACATTTATAGAATGCTTGATCCACGGACCGGGGTTCAGTTTTTCCGCCAGTTCTAATTCATGCATTGCTTCTTCAATTGTTGGTAACACTTTTTGATTTTCTCCTTTATCCGGGCGGAAGCTTGAAGGCTGCGCAATAACAAAACCGGCACACCCCGCTTTTGCGCCAAAAGCTTTTGAGGCGGGTTGTGCCGATTTCTGCTACATACTAACCATAGGTATTGTATCACAGAACATCAAAAGATTTGCAGTGATTTTTTCATCGCCGGTGAGTGGGCGGAAAACTTTAGTTTCATAAAGCTCATCTAAAACCATCATTGCAACCGAAGATCCGATAAAGTTTGAGACAAAATCTACAATCACAATATCCTGAATCTGCGGCGGATACTGCTTTGCCTGAACCATTGCCTGATCCAAGGCATATTTTGCAAACTCATCCAGAAGCTCTTTCTGCGGAGCAGGAATCTGATTATAGAATGCATCAACTCTCTCCTGTACAATCATGATGTTGATTTTTCCGTCTTTTGAGATAAAACCACGCTCGCGCAGACGCTTGAACTTTTCTGCATTCGCCTTTGTGTCGCTGATGGCATTTGTAATTATCTCGTAAACAGTCTCATAATCAGAGTTAAGATTGTTCTGCCAGCCGCCTTTTCTGCTGTCAAATCTTGAATCAACAGACCACGAATAGACACAAGGGTATTTCTGCGAATCGCGGGTCATTGAACCGCAGGCTGAATAATCTTTTCTGATTAATGTTGAATCGCCCTTATAGTCAGGGTCCACAATTTTTGAATTGATTTCAACATTTGCAAAATAATCGCCGCCGTCCAGGGTAGTAATTCTGTTTTTTGAAATATCCCTGTCTGTATGCAGAACGCACTTATTCACAATTGCATAGAATATTGCAGCCGCTTCAAAAAGCTCGCGGTTTCCGCCTGGAATATAAACGTCTTTAATTGAAGCAGCAGCCTTGCGCACTTCAGGGACATATTTTTCTACAAGAAGCTTAGCCACCTTCTGCTTCATTCTGCGGATATTGTCCTCTGCTTCAAGCGAAATCTGCTTTGGAGAAAATCTTACATAAGTTGTGTAGCGCTTGCCTTTTGTTTCTGTCAGGAAATCATTTGCCACAAGAAGCTCAATTCTGTCTTCAAGGTAGACTGGCGTCATGCCAAGATCTTCCGCAATTTCCTGCACAGTTTTCGGACTTTCATAAACGCTGTAAACAATATTCAGGTTAATTTTATCCTGAAGATAGAATTCAGGACCGCCGTTACTTCCAGGTACACCATTGTGACTGAATCCTAATGCTTTGACTGGCGAGAGGCCTAATTTTCCGATTTTTCTTTCCATAGTAAATCCTTCCTTTAGATCATTACGTGCTTTGTTCAAGTGCCACTTTACTGTACCGGCGGGAAGCTTATGCTCTTTTGCAATTTGAACAATTGACTTCCCTTCGTAATAAAAGGAATAAACTATTTCGCGACGGCTTGAAGATAAAAATCCGATCTCTTTGCGGAGTTTTCTGATTTCTTCTTCTGTTTCTCCCAAGTCATAGTCATCAAAGTAATGCATTTCAATTCCGTCAAGCATATCAAGAGAGACACCTTTTTTCTGCTTTATCTGATTCACATATTTTGCATAAACATGTTCACAGATTCGCCAGACATAGCCTTCAACATTTACTATGTCGCCGGCTTTCAGCATAGAAAGATAGACTTCCTTGAGCATTTCGGCGGAAAGCTCTTCTGCTTCATCATATGAAAATGATTTTTTCACAGCAAAGCCATACACCTTTGAAGAGAACTTTAAGATTAACTTGTCAGCCTTTTGTTTTTCCATCTTATTACCATTTTACCCAAACTATAGTTTTTGTACACTAAAAGCGCACCTTTGCTTATATAGTGCGTAGCAGGTAAAAAAGGTTGGAAAAAAAGCAATTTTTTTTGAAGATTTACAGGCAGCCTCTGCGCGCTGCTTCTTTTATCAGTTCCGGCTGAATTAACGGATATGTCAGCTCAGACGGAATTTCATCAAACATAAAGACTTTTTCAATTTCGCTGTGCAGCTCTTTTTCAAATTTTGTTATTTCTGCAAAATAGAGCATGCCGAACATTTCATCGCCGGTATCATTCAGTCTGTTTTTGCCGGTCACTGAGTATACACAGACAGGCTTTATAGTGAACTCTAAAGCGCCAGTTTCTTCTTTCAGTTCTCTTTTAGCTGCATCAAGAATTGTCTCGCCTGCTTCTCTGTGTCCACCGGGCACTTCAAAGGTGTTTCTTTCTTTGTGCTTGCAAAACACCAGCTTATTGCCGCACTTTGAAATGATAACCGCAAATTTCAGCAGAGCATCGTCCGCTGTGTCATAAAATTTTACTTTCATTAGATAACCCGCTTTTTTGGTAATCATATCAAAAAGCGTCTGATTTCTTCCAGTCTTTTCAAATTATTCTCAGAATACGGTTTAAAGATTATGCCCATATGCCCATCATCTCCATCATCAATCAATAAATTAGAAACACACCGACGATCAAGAAGTTTTTTAAACCAGTACGTCATAGCTTTAAGCTCATCTTTTTTATTTGTAATCAGAACAATTTTTGGTAGATTCTTGATTTCTTCACGCGCTTCAAAAATAAGATACTTATATTTTGGAATTTTAGAATAATTCTTTGGAAAAATCATATTCCGCATACCGTTATAGGCAATACTCTTTTTATAAAAATGCATCAACCCACAGTCAAGGATTATACCCTTATAATTATAATTCCGTTTTTTTAGATTGTAATCATCAAGCATCTTTGCACTGTTGCAGAGCAAAACCTCTGTTATTGCAAGTACACTTGCGGCAGAATGACCAGATATAAACATTGAATCTGTATCACCGCCATATTTTTCTGCATTATCTACAATCCATCTGACTGCTGTATCAATATCTTCAATTTGGTCAAAAACAGAATACTCTGGATAAGCAAGGCGATAATTCAAATTGAAAACAACAAAACCTTTTTGCGCCATATAGTTGCCAAAAAGATGATTGATTTCTTTATCATGTGAGATAAAACCACCGCCATGAATATCGATTAAAATCGGTTTTCTCTGTGTATTCCCATAATTTTTAATGAAATAAATATCAAGTTTATGCTCAGCTAAATTATCATCTGCATAGGAAATATTGAGTTCTTCGAAAATAGTCTTATCAAACTTTGTGGAGTCAATTTTTTTAAGGTCTTTGCGGAAAGACTTTTCTCCGCTTTTTTTCATTATCCTGTTAATCATAGTTCTTACACTACATTGTACCATTTGTCATTTTGAATTAAATAGCTTTTTTCCTTTTTCATAAGCTGTCTGGAGATATGAATCCCAATTCTTTTCGCGAAGGGCGTTTTCTCTGGACGTGCTTGTAAAAACCACAAATTCTGCCTGCTCAACACGATTAAAGAGCCTGTCGCCGAGCATCACCTTTTTCATGCTGTCAAAAAGCCCGAACTCTTCAAGCCTTTCAAGCGGATTGCCTGCAGAACAGAGAATCAGGCCTTTCTTAAGCATTTTCATTTTTCTGTTTTCGCCATACGCAAAGCCGTAAGACCAGACTCTGTCAAACCAGCCGACAAGTTTTGCAGGCGCTTCCGTCCAAAATACCGGATATATAAAAACTATGGCGTCAGCAGAATTGATTTTTTCATGCTCGGCAAGAACATCTTCTGCTATATCCGGCGTGTCTCTGTAATTGGCATCACGAAGATATTCTTTCTCAGTCATATCCGCCTTAAAATTCATTTTGTACAAATCAGAAAGAATATACTCGTTTCCAGAATCAACAATTCCTTTTATGAATGCATCGCGTACATGTCTTGTAAACGAATCTTCCGACGGATGACAGTAAACAATAAACGCTTTCATGTTTTATACCTCATTTTACAAAATGCATATAAAGATAACAGCCGCCCACAGAAATCACGTTGCTCATGCTGTGCATTATCATTGGATAAACGGCAGTTTTTGTTTTGATGAAAGTATAGCCGTACGCAAGCCCAAGAACAAAGGCATAGCAAACCTGAAACCATGAAACACTGAAGTTAAACACATTGATGTGCGCAAGACCGAACAAAAAAGCAGAAAGCACAACTGCAAGCACTTTATTTGTCTTATTATTATCTTTAAGCACAAAAAGGAACAACGTTACCGGCAGCGAGCGGAACAATATCTCTTCTGAAGGGCCGGAAAGCAGCAGCTGAAACCCAAGCGTGCCGACTACATTGCCTGCGTTTAACTCATAGTTATATGTGCCTATAGTTTTAGTAAAACTCCCTACAATGTACGCGGCTGAATAATAAGCTGCAATCACAGCGCAGAATACCAGAGTATGCTTTATTCCAAGGCTGCTGTATTTTGGTGCAAGACCAAATCCGCTGATGCCCTTTGCCTTGCAAAGAACGAATATCAGCAATAGAGCCAGAAGCATCTGCAAAATGTGGTGCACTGTCAGCCGGAAATACAAGCCGTCCGGGTCATACGGAAAATCGGGGAGCATTTCTGCAATAAGCCAGCATAAACGGCTTATGCCTAGCTGCACCAAAAACAAAGCCACTGTTAAAGCAGCAGCCCCGGCGTATCTCTTTATCTGTGGGGTTTCTGATAAATTCGAGTTCATGTTAAAAAGCTATTTATCTTTGATTCTTTCTAAACCTTTAGCTGCATAAGCTTTTGCTTCTTCAGAATCCATTGTTGCAAGCACTTTATACCATTTTTCTGCTTCTTTATAATTACCAAGCTTTTCAAAGTCAGAAGCAAGGTTTGCTACAATAATGTAATCGTTACTATCTATTTTATGAGCATTCAATAGTATTTCTGTTGATTTATTATAATCATTTTCAGCGGCATAATAATACG
>CAMJMF010000062.1 GCA_946406925.1 uncultured Spirochaetales bacterium
ATCGCCTACGAGCATAGCATTGCGCAATGCAATAACAGAATTGAACAAAGAGCCACCCGAAAGGTTTGCTGTCGGGTTAATGTTGTTAGGCGGACGCTGGCTTGAATCTTTAATGAGTCCAAGCTCGTTCAATGTGTTGCCGCCGTTCAAATCTTCAAGCCAGAGCTGTCTTGCGTCTGTTGTTCTCAAAGTGAGACCGTTTGTTACAGGGTCAAGATTTGCCTTTACAGCTGCACCTGAATCGTTAATCTTGGCGATGATAGCGTAAACGTTGTCACCAGCCTTAAGCTTAATCTGCTTGCCGTCAACTGAAATTACAGAATCTTCAGGCACAATGTAAGAAGTTGCATCGCGCATTGCATAAAGAGCCTGCTGCTCTGCCCAGAAAATGCGGCTGCCAGAAGCTGTTGTCTCAAGGTACTGACCTTCGTCAACTTCAATGTTTTTGCTTTCAACATTACCGTTGTAGTTTACGCTTGTAATAAGCATATCGCCAGAACCTTCAACAGAACCGTAAACAATATCAAAAGCTGTTGTATTGCTTCTTGTGCCGGCAAAAAGTGATGTGCCGTCAGGACCTGTTGCATTTGCGTTAAGAACAAGTTCTTTTAAAAGCTCGTCAACTTCTGTAGACATGTTTTTCAAGTCTTCAGGAGTATAAGTTCCGTTTGCACCTTGAACTGCAAGCTCGCGGATGCGGTGCATAAGCTGAAGCGCCTGATTTACATAGCCTTCTGAAACAGAATAATTGTCTGTAATAATCTGAGCATTGTGTTCAAATTTGTTCAGTCTGTTTGAGTAAGATTCATATCTTACAAGGTGACCGGCTGCAAGAGGGTCATCTCTCAAAGACTGGATGCGACGCTGTGAGCCCATCTGATTCTGGGCTTTATTAAAGCGTGATTCCTGAGTGCGCAGGTTGTACTGCACATCTCTATTTGCCATATTTGAACTTATTCGTTTCATTTATATCTCCTGTGATGAACACTCAACATACCTCGCTGCAAGCAACGAGGTATGTTGTTCTCATAAGGTATTGCAGTCGGGATTACATACCCTTTATTGCGACGCAAGCGTCAGGGTATGTAACCCTCCGCACGAATCAAAAACTTATACGCCGAGACGGTTGATTACTGTATCAAGCATTTCATCGATTACAGTAACAAACTTTGCAGCTGCATTATAACCATGCTGGAACTTAATGATGTCTGCAAGTTCTTCATCGATATTTACGCCTGAAATTGAATCTCTCAACGAGCGCAAGTCTTCCATTATAGCCATCTGGCTCATAAGATTCATTTCAGCCTGCTCGCCTTTAAGACCTACGTTTGTAACAGTCTGTGCAAAGTAATCGTCCATAGTCTTAGCTTTGCCAATCATTACTTCGGAATTTCTCAAAGCTGCAATTTCAAGAGCTGCACGTCCGTCACCGTCTTCGCGGCTTGTATTGTGAATTGGATAAGAAGCAGCTACAGAAAGCACGTCGTTCTTGATTGCCGGGTTAATTGTGAAATAACCAGACGGATTTGCTACTGGTGCAACTGAGAACTGTGCGCCGCCTTCGATTTTTCCAGATACGACTTCTGCTGTATCTGCAACCAAAGCGTTTACTGCGTCAGCTCTGTTAAAGTCATAAGCACCAGCTTCACCGCGTGCTCTTAAAATGCCGGCATAACCTACAAGGAAATGTCCTGAATCTTCAACGTGACGGATAACAAAATCAGGATTTTCCATTGCATAAGATGCAGTAGCTTTAAGAACAAGCTTATTGTTCTTGTCGAGATAAGCTTTTACTTCGCCGTCGTAGTTGTTGATTCTCTTAACGATGTCATCAACTGTGTCTGTTGCATGATAAGGAACTTCGATATTGTTGGTTTTTCCGGCAATTGTGATAACGCCTTCAAGGCCAACCTGCTCTGTTGCATTAAGCGAGTTCTTACCGCTGATACGGAAAACGTATGAAGTATCTTCTACACCGTCGCCGTTTCTGTCGTAGTTTCCGTTAACGTTGGTTACAAAAGGCTGCTCAACAAAGAAATCAAGCCCTGTAACATTGTTTGCACCAATTGCATTGCGGTGTACATCGTTAACGAGGTCAGCAAAGTTCATTACCATTGTATTAAGGCTCTGCAACTCATCGCGGACATCTACATCACGAAGTTCAATCAATGCACCGAGCGAACCGCCTGTAATAACAGCATCGTTCCATGTATCAGCCCAAACAACTTTTGAGTAACCGTTGTTCTCAACTAATGGTTCTACGGCAAAATTTCTTGCAACCCCACCCTGTACAAGAATATGTCCGTCAAGATGAACCATGAACTCGTCAGCATCGCGGTCATCAGTTGTAATATTAATAAGACTAGAAAGCTTTTCAACAAGCAGATCGCGGCGGTCAAGCAAATCATTAGGGTTGTCACCCATAGCTTTTGACTTAACAATTTCTTTGTTTACTTCTGCAATCTGGTTTGCAATGTCGTTTACCTGGCGTACAGAAGATTCAATGTCGCCGTTCAAAAGGTTACCGATGCCCATCAAGCCTGTGTAGCGGTTATGAATTGAATTTACAAGCGAGTCGCCGCGGCTTACAACAGACATGCGTGCTGCTGTTGATTCAGGATAAAGCGAAAGTTCCTGCCATGATTCCCAGAATTTATCCATTGTAGTTCTGATAGAAACAGCATCTGGTTCATTGTAAATATTTTCAAGCATTACATAATATTTTTCGCGTGTGCCCCAATAGCTTTCCTGGTTGCTCTGTGCAACAATGCGCTTGTCAAGCAATGTGTCACGGATACGTTCTACACTTTCAACAGTAATACCCTGTCCAATCTGTCCCGGTGTGTTTTCACGTGTTAAGTCAGGTCTGTAAAGAGGATCAAAAGCATGCAGTTTTACACGCTGTCGTGAGTAACCCTCTGTATCGGCATTTGAAATGTTGTGACCTGCTGTGTTAATTGACTGAGCCTGAGCCATCAAGCTCCTTTTTCCCATTTCTATTCCTGCAAATGAAGACGCCATAATAAACTCCTTTTTAAGCGCGCACTCTTCTTTCTACACGTTCAACAGTTTAAGCCCACCACCTCTTAACTGCATTTATATTCTAAAGAACCTAAAAAACAGGCTCTTCTCAAATTACATAATCCGGTCAAGCACCAAAGAATCCGGCATTGCTTTGATTACTTTTCCTTTGTTTGAATAAACAGTGCTTCTTGCCTGAGGCACAGCATTATCAAAGACACCCTGAAGGAAATCTTTTGTAACACGGATATATTCAGAAAGAGCATTGTTTTCTATTTTTGAAACAGAAAGCTTCTGACGCATAAGTCTGAAACTTTCTAATAATGTCTGACGCATATCAATCGAAAACATATGAGAAATCTGATAAATATCAAGAGATTCATCGCCAGTAAACTGATAAAGAACTTCAAGGCGCTGTGTCTCAAGATTTTTGAATTCATCTGATACTTTTTGAATGCGGTAAATTGCCGCATCAAGTTGTGCCCATTCGCGGGTTTTAACTGTTTCCCGAATAAGGCGCTGTTCTGTTAAAATGACATTCAATAATTCATTTTCTTTGCACAACAAATCATTCAGGCGTAATGCCACTGCATCACTTTTAATCATATGTTCTCCTATAAAGGCTTAGTTAAAAGCCTTTCTCTTCTTTATGTATATCGGTTTTTAAAAAATAAACTTAAAAGTTTTTTATGAAAATAAATAAAAAAAATTCCAGCTTAATCATTGCGAAATAGCAAATCTGTGTATAAAATAATCATAAAGGAGTATCAAAAACCAAAAATATATCAAATTACTCCAAACAGACAGACACAATTTGCCGATAAAATTTGAAACAGCAAGGTAAATTTTATATAAAGGAAGAACAACAGTGAAAAAGCAGATTTTGTTAAGTATTCTTTGTGCAGTAGTGTTTTTACTTACATCCTGTCAGACTGAAGTAGACACAAAAGTTGAACGTCCGGCAGTTCTTGATGTCAAAGATTCAACTACAGTAGCAGTTATGCCTTTTAAAGGTACAACTGAAATGGCTAAAATTTTAGATGACGGTACTTACAATGTTCAGCTTTACAGAAATATTGACGGGCTTACAAGTAATCCTTTAAAACTCGATGATGAAGAACGAATTGCCAGCGCAATGACAGAAGCTCTCATCAGCAATTTTGAAAAAACCGGCAGATTTTCGATTGTTCCTTCAAGAAATGTAAACCAGGCTATGGCTGCAAACAAAAAACCGCCTGCAGATCTTATTGTAACCGGCGGACTTACATATTTTGGTACAGCACTCCAGAATGAGCAGCGCCAGACAACAGACAAAAAAGGCGGCAATGTCCGGAGAACAACATATTACTGGCGTGATATTACGCTGGTTGTAATGTATTCTGTATATGAAACAAAAACAAACACCCTGCTTGATAACCGCGAAGTCAAATATACACTTTCTTCAGACCCAACGCCGGAACGCAGTTTTGTTCCAGAAGCAGCTGATATGGCAATAAATCAGGTTAAAGAGCTTTCAAGACTGATTGTCAAAGATTTTATTCCATATACAGAAGAAGTTTCTCTGACACTTTTGTTCCATAAAGATACAACTATGAAAACAGCAAGCACAAATGCCCAGCTTGGAAAAATTGACCTTGCCATTGAGCAATTTCAACGGATTTATGATAACAAGGGCTATTTTGAAGCAGGCTATAATATAGCTGTTCTTCTTCAAGCATTAGGTCAGCCAGAAGAAGCTTATAAACGCATGTCAGAGGTTTACGAACGTTTCAAAAATGACAAAGCAAAAAGAGCTCTGATAATTCTTGAACAGGAAATAGCCTCAAAGAATAAGTTGCAAACACAAAAAGCCAGCTTATAATTTTCACTTATGAACGGTACTCTGCACTCTCTCCGGGGTCCGTTCATTAAAATTGAATTAGAATACACTATTTTGCCCCCGACAAAACTTGACAACAGAAACTTCTATATTTAGAATTAGGACAATCTCTAAAAATTCACTATCGTGACTTTTTAGAGATTGCTGCCGAGTTGTAAATCGCTATAATGGCGCGATTTACAGCATCGCACTTTCAAAGTTACTTCTAAAAACTGAAATTTTTAGAAGTTCCCAGTACTTAAAATTATCAAAAAGGGGCATTTATGGTATTTTCTTCCATAACAAAAAAATTATTCTTTATTACTATTGCAATTACAGCACTGTTTCTTTTTTCCGGCTGTGAAACAAGCGTACCAGTAAGTGTTACAAGACCGGCAGAGCTTGATATAACATCAGCTGAAAGAATTGCAGTTCTTCCATTTTTAACAACTAGAATGATGAATTACACTTCTTATGACACTGACCCTGTTGCAACATTCGACTTTTATTGGCGCGAAAAAGACAGCTTTCTTGCATGGCAGCTTGGCGATGGCGAGAACGAATTTGTAACAAAACTTACATCTGCTCTTGAACGCTCATTAATAAAATCAAACTATCTTACAGTTGTTGATTCAGGTACTGTAGAAGACGCATACAGAAGAGGCCGCACACCGCCGATTGACTGGTACGTAACAGGCGGTATTTCAAATCTTACAAGCGAAGTTGAAGTTGTTGAAAAAGAAGTTGAATATAAAGATAAAGAAGGCAATAAAATTAAAGTTAAAGAGCCTTTCTACCGCGAAAAAATCGATCTTTCGTTAGTTTATCAGGTTGTTGATGTTAACACCAGACAGGTTCTTGCAAACACAGAATGGTCTTATAAAGTTACTTCTGACGATGAAAGACACAAAAAAGACCTGCCGCTGCCAGGTGAACTTGCTGAAACAAAAATCAGCGACTTTGTTTCACGTGTTATGAAAGAGTTTGAACCTTATGACGAGACATATTCACTGACACTACTTAAACATGACGACAGAGCCATGAAAGATGCTGAAAAACTTGCACGCAAGGGCAAACTTGCACAAGCAAAGACAAGCTATCAGCAGATTTATAGATCTACACAGTATTTTGAAGCAGCTTATAATGCAGGTCTTATAAGCCAGGCAATGGGCAACATGAAAGAAGCTTACAAGATTTTCTCAGAACTGTATAAAGCAACAGGCGACAGCCGCGCTGCAAAGGCTGCAAACTCTGCAGCTGCAGAAATCAGATCTTCTGAAAAGCTCAACAATCAGACAAAGTTAAGATAAAGCTTTATAAGCTTGATTAAACAAAAAAGGCTGTCTAAAAGTTTTAGACAGCCTTTTTTTATATTCATGGACATGAGCTTTAATTACCACTCAATATCAAAGTCTTTTGATTGACGGTCTGCTTTCTGTTTTCCTTCAAATTCTGCGTCAAAATTCCGCGGACGAGGTGGGACAACAGGCTTTGAATTTGAACTTATCTTTGAAGCTTGGTTAATAAAGCCGCCTTGAGTTGCCTGACCTGCTGGTCTTTGTGTTGTCGTCTGAACAGAAGGTCTTGGCGTTTGTGCTGTACGAACTGCAGAACCGGCAGCCGGAGCTGCAACAGAATTAGCAGGGCGACTAGTAGCCGGTGCAGCTGTAACAGCAGGAGCAGGCTTCTGAGCCGCTGGTTCTGCCTCATTGTGCTTCTTTACTTCAGCCAAAGCAATGTTCTTATATTCACCGCTGTCATAAGAAGCAAGCTGATTTATCAATGCATTAGGATCATCAAAACGCTTTTCGCGGCGCTTGTTAAAGACTGTATACATAACAGGTGAGATGAACAGTGTCATAAATGCGCCCGACATCATACCTCCTACAATCGTAACACAGACAGGCTGCATCATTTCTGCACCTTCACCAGGGAAAAACGCCATAGGTACCATGCCGAAAACAGTTGTCAGCGTAGACATTAAGATTGGGCGCAGACGGCTCTTTGCCGCCATAAGACAAGCCTCAAATACACGGATTTTTTGGTCAACAAGCTGATTTATATAGTCTACAAGAACAATACCGTTGTTAACGACGATACCAATCAAAGCTATGACACCTACAGCAGAATACAAGCTGAACTGCTGTCCCGTTATCTTATAAACCGCAACAACACCAATAGAAAGCAACGGAATACTCAAGAAAATGATGAACGGGTCTACCAAAGATTCAAACTGGGCAGCCATAACAGCAAAAACTAGGAATATCGCAAGACCGGCAACTATTATAAAGATTCCACCCATAGTGTTGATGTCACCGGCATCACCGCCATAAGCCAAATCAACAGACTCTGGTAGAACGATGCTCTCTTTTATAGCTTTTTCAACCAGAGCCTGTGCTTCAGTTGCAGTAACGCCAGTTGCAAGACCGGCCGTAACATGGTTTACGCGGTCGCCGTCTTCACGCTGAATGCGCTGTGGAGCGTTTGTCTCTTTATAAGTAACAAAGTTGTCTAACGTCATTCTTCCGTTTGGCGTGCTTATGAACAAATTGCCGATGTCGCCTGTAGAGATAAGCTCTTCTTCAGGCACCGCAACTATAATGTCATATTCGTTGCCCTCTTCATAGAAGGTTGTGGCTGTAACGCCGTTAATTGCAGCTCTAATCTCTTTAGCAATTGCACTTACGCTTACGCCACTTGCAGCAGCCGCTTCTGTGTTTATAACAAGCTGATAGCGCGGACTGCCGTCTTCAAAGTCTGTTGCAACATCAACCAAAGACGGTATCTGCTTTAAGACTGATACAATCTTGTCAGCTGTTTCTCTAGAAGCCACTGTATCGTTAGATATAAGCTTTACATCAATTGCCTTTGCACCGCCGCCCATACCGCGGCCAGAAGAAAATGAAACTGTTACATCAGACCAAGTCTTAAAATAAGGCTGAAGTTTTTCTTTTATTTCAGCAGGTTTCATCGTCTGCTTAGTAAGATCAGGCAGGTTAATCTGAACACTGCCCGAATTTGAGCCGCCCGTATTCAGAATAATATTCTTATATGCGCCCTTACATTCTTTTTCTACAATTTCCTGAAATTGAAACAAATAATCCAGAACAACCTTTTTGTTTGTTCCGATTGGCAAAGTAATTGTAACATTTACCTGGTCATCGGCATTAGATGGCGGTGAAACGTTCATGCCGAAAGAAGCAAACTGCGTGATAGAATAAATCATTATTACAATAACCATTACTACAATAATGAATCTATTTCTAAGGCAGAATCTGAGAAGCTTTACATAAATGTTTTCTGTAGCAACAATTATACCTTCAACGGCTTTATCAAAAAACAATATCGGCTTGAACTTAATCGGACGCTCGTCAGGGCGGTCAAGTTTGAGAATGCTTCCGCAGAGAGCCGGAACAAGCGTAACCGCAACAAAGAGCGAAGAAACAAGCGAGCAGACAATCGTTACGATTGCTTCGTAGAAAATCAAGCCCATCCATTTAAGATCAGCCTTATAAATAAGCATAGGAACGAAAACGCAGATTGTTGTCAATGTAGATGCCATAATTGCGTTTATCATGTTCTTACTGCCGAGAATTGCCGCAACGGCAGGCTTATAGCCGTCAATTCGCCTGTTGTAAATGTTCTCAAGAATAACAATTGAAGAGTCTACAACCATACCCATGCCCAATATAAGACCACACATAGTCATAAGGTTGATAGACATTCCCATGAGCGCCATACAGAGCAGCGTAATCAAGAAACAGACAGGAATTGAAAGACCGATTATGAACGTACTCTTGAAGTTTCTCAAGAAAAAGTAGATTACGAGCATCGCGAGGATAACACCTTCGATAATCGATGTATAAACCTGGTTCATGGTCGTATCAATCATTGATGTATCATCACTGACTACAGAAACATTTACTCCGGGAGGAACGGCTTTGTTAATTTCAGCAAGAACGGCATGAACGCCCTTTGAAACAGTTGAAGCGTTTGTGCCCGATTCATTTGTAACGCCGATATAAAGCCCCGGAACACCGTTTATGTAAACTTCGCGGCCAAGTCTTTCATACTGTTCGTAGACATCGGCAATATCGTCAACGCGGATAACCGCGCCGTTTGAAGTTGAAAGAATCGTCTGTCTTATATCATCAAGGTTGTGGTAATATTCGCTTGTAATAATTTCATAGTCTATGCCGTTCTGCGTAATTTCACCGCTTGAAAGCTGAAAGTTTCTTGCAGCAAGCGCAGCAGCAATAGAAGAAAGGCTTAAACCGTAAGCTTCAAGTCTGTTTGTGCTTACGTCAACACGTATTTCTTTTGCAGCACCACCCTGAATATCAACAGAAGCAACACCATCAACACGCTCAAGATAAGGGCTGACAGTATCTTCAGCTACTGTCTTAAGTTCATTAATCGGAAGGTCGCCTTCAACAGCAAGACGCATAATCGGCATGCTTGACATATTGAATTTCATTACAGACGGTGAACCGCAGCCGTCAGGCAGCCAGCCGGAAACTCTTGCGATTGCAGACTCAACATCGCTTGTAACTTCATCAAGATCGCTGTTGTAGCCGAATTCAAGGTTAATCCAGCTTGAGCCTGTGCGCGATGTAGAAGTTATTTTCTTTAAGCCTTTTATGCGCGAAAGCTGGTTCGTAAGAACCTTAGTTACGTTCGTATCAATTTCTTCAGGGCCTACATTTGAAAAGCTCGTAAATACAGACACAGAAGGAAATTCAATATCCGGTGTCAGTGCAATGCCAAGACGCGGAACAAAAACTGCTGCAATGGCACAAATTAAAATGTACACCATGACCATAAGAACAGGCCGGCGTACAGAAAGTTCTGCAATATCCATTTAGACTTCCTTATGATTCATCTGCAATGCGGACAGGACAGCCTTCTGTTACAGAACCGGCTGTAATAACTTTTTGTCCTGCGGTAAGACCAGAAGTAATCTGCGCTTCGTTATCGTTAGTAAGACCAACAGTAACAATAGCCCGTTCCGCGGTATTTGTTGTCGGATTTATGACAAAGACGCACTGCTCGTCGTTATATGTACGCAAAGCTTTTTTTGGCACAACAATCGTATTGTCTCGCTGCTGAATAACCAGATCAATTGCAGCAAACATGCCCGGCTTAATACGTGCATCATATTTTTCAAGCTCAAGTGAAACTTTTATAGTTCTTGTGTTTTTGGCTACAACAGGGCTTACAGAAGCAATCTTCGCCATAAACTGCTCATCTGGATAAGCTGTAAGATGAAGATAAGCCGGAAGCCCGTTCTTAAGATACTTTGAGTATTTTTCGCTTACATAGACGACTACTTCAATGTCTGTTACAGAACCAATTGTTACAATAACAGTATTCGGGCTGACAGTATCGCCTGGGTGCACATTACATTCAATAATTGTGCCGGAAACAGGTGCTTTTACAGGACTTGCAACGTAATTTGCGCCCGGTTTTGAAGGGTCTACATAAGCAACTATATCGTTTTTATTTACCTTGTCGCCAATATCATAGCGAACCTGTGTAATTTTGCCCGAAGTTATCGGGAATGTGCTTACTTCAGATTTTGAAGAAACATCACCGTTTACATGAACTGTAGCAATGATTGTTTCTGGTTTTACAGTTTTTGCAGATACAGTAACTGTATTAACAACAGCTTCCTGCGGTGCTCCGCCCTGTGCACCGGGCGCGCCAGGTCCGGCAGAACCTTTGCCCTTTTTTGCATCTTTTCCTGCCTTGCCGGAAGCTTTGGCATTTGGTGCGCCGCCAGCCGGAGCTCCTGCAGGAGCACCACCAGGACCACCTGCGCCCGGCATACCGCCTGCTGCACCTTTTTTACTTCCCTGGCATTGATACAAGATCAGAGCCAAAAATACCGCAATTATAATCACAACAAGAAGTTGTGCCCAATTCTCTTTAGTAATTCTCATTATTTAACTCCGTATAATGCAATCAGCTCTTCAAATGAAATATTCAAGGCGTTTGCCAAAGTATGCAGACTTGTAATATAGCTTATCTCTCCCTGCATAAGCGACTGCTGTGCAGAAAGACGGTCCTGCTGCTGTACCTCAAGCTCTGTCTGCGAAACAAGACCAGAACCATACCCTACTTTTGCAAGTTCATAAGCCCTGTTTGCAATCTGGCAGTTTAAGTTCAGTATATCCAAAGACTCATAAAGCCGGTTTACTTCTGCAACTTTTTTGCTGATGTCAAGCCGCGCGCTTTTTCTTGCAGCCTCAAGTGAAATCTGCGCCTGCTTTATGGCGTCTTTCGCGCTCTTAATCGGAAGGTTCTGGCTGGAATTCGGAATCCAACCCGAAAGCGGAATGCTTATAGAAGCTGAAAAAGAGCCCTTTACAGAAGGCTTAGGCGCACCCTCTTTAATCGAACCACCGCTCTGAAAGTTTTCACCTAAATTAAGCGTTGGAGCAAGCGTGCTGTGCTGTGTAGTCCTAAGCCCAAGCTCGGCGCTCATCAAATTCTGAACAGCCTGCTGCACGTCAAAGCGCGATTCAAGGAATTTGCTTGAAAGCTCACCTATAGACGGAAGATTAACCTTCTGTGTTGAGGTTGAGCCTTTAAGCGAAAAACTTAAAGCCGGGTCTAAACCCAAAAGCAGCAGGAAATTAGCTGCATCAGCATTATAGGTAGTCTGCGCCTGTGTAATTTTTGGTCTTGTAGACTGATAGGCGTATTTTGCTTTTAAAAGCTCAAGCTCAGATGCAAGACCGTTATTATAATTTGCCTGAACAACTGCAAGCTGGTCTTTTGCAAGCTTCTGAGCGTCTTTTAATATAGAAATATTCTTTAGTTCCGCAGTGAGATTATAAAACTGCGAGGTTATATTCATTTTTAAGTTAGAAACAAGCTTGTCATAATTTGTCTGTGCTATCTGATAATTAAGAATGTTCTGCTTAATCTTATACGGTATTGAAGTTGAAAAACCTATAGACAAGCCTGCAGAAGCACTCCATGACCATGCACTTTTTTCGTCTTTAGACATTTTTTCTGTGCCGTCATAAAGCGTATGAGAATTGTTGACACCGCCTGTAACTGCAGAAATATTCGGCAGAAACATGTTCCATGACGCATTTTTTACGCGGCGTGCGCCTTCAAGAGTAATAAGCTGTTTTTGAATATCTGCATTATTTGCTATGGCCGTTTCAAATGCATCGTTCAATGTAAGCACAAGCCTGTCCTCTGCAAAAACAAAAGCAGACAGTAAGAGCAATATTAGAATCAGCAATTGACGAGCATGCTTCATGCGAAACCTCCGAACTGTCAGTAAAAAACCTCTGAAGAAAAATGCGGCCTGTACATTTTTGAAACTTCGGTACTACCATTTTAGGCTATTAACAGTGTTTAAAGCAATAGAAAGATATGCTTAATTTTTTGTTATAACTATGAAGTTTTTGTTATTCAGCAAAATAAAGGTTTCAAAATTCTTGTATGTATGGCACTATAGAGCTATCCGAAAACTCGGTTAATTTTCGGATAGCTCTGCAATTTTTCAGGTTAAAGCCTTGCAAAATTGCGTTTACTAAAGTTCGTGTTCGGAAAGCTGATCTTTCCAAACATGTCTAATGAAAGGCACAGCCATGAAATCAAAAATACTGATTATAGAAGACGTTAAAGAAATGTCTGATCTAATTTCGCTATATCTCAAAAAAGAAGGCATGGAAACTTTGCAGTGCGAGTCTGCGGAAGATGCTTTATCTCAGCTTGACTCTTACAGCCCAGACCTTGTTGTTCTTGACCTGAACCTTCCGGGAGCAGACGGCTTTGAATTTTTGAAGCAGTTCCGAAAACATTTTACAGTTCCTGTAATTATAGTTTCTGCGCGCGATGCAGACGAAGACATAATATGCGGTCTGGGCAACGGCGCAGACGAGTTTATCACCAAGCCGTTTTCGCCCAAAGTACTTGTGGCACGCATAAAAGCCATTATGCGCAGAAGCCAGGAGACAGCCGCGCCGGCAGGTTCAATCTTCTCTTTCGGCGAATACCAGCTTGACTACAACAGTTTTACGCTGAAACGCATTGTGCCCGGCGGGGCGCGCCCGGAACGTGTGCCTCTCTCTACAAAAGAATACGCTGTTCTAGTCTGTCTTATAGAGCACATTGAGACACCGATGACGCCCGAACAGATTTACGCTGAAGTCTGGAAAACAGAATTCGGCGATTTGTCTGCTGTAGCTGTCTACATTCAGCGTCTGCGCAAAAAAATAGAAAAAGACCCTTCTAAGCCGGAATTTCTTAAAACAGTTTTCGGCATGGGCTATTGTTTTTCTCTTAAATAAGGAATAAACATGAAAATTCGTACGCAGTTCACAATTTTTGTGATGGGCATAATCGGAATTCCGTTTTTTGTATTTATTTCACTTTTTCTTGTAAGATACTACAACCGCCCGGAACGGCTTCTTCTTCCGGGTTATAACGAAATTTCAGAAATAGCTGAAATCGGCATAACACCAAAAGACTGGCATCTTATAGAGCGTGCATTAAAACACATGCCGGCAGACGTAGGCGTTTCAGTGCTGACAACCGACAACACAATAGTTTATTCAACAATCGAGGAGCTTGAGCAGAACAAGCATTACACAGACAAAGAAATTTTGTCGCTTATTCATACAACAAGCAAATCGTTCTATTATCAGATGGACACACCGAATCCGTTCAGAGACGGAAGAATCAGCGGAAAACCGCAGGAACAGAACGCCGAGCTTTTTGTCATAACTCGAATTTC
>CAMJMF010000063.1 GCA_946406925.1 uncultured Spirochaetales bacterium
ATCAGATGGCTAAGGCTCTTAACCGCTTTACAAAAGAAGACCCGACATTCCAGACTTATGTTGATCCTGAATCAAATCAGACAATCATCAAGGGTATGGGTGAGCTTCACCTCGACGTTTACGTTGAACGTATGCGCCGCGAATACAAATGCGAAGTTGAAACAGGTATGCCACAGGTTGCTTACCGCGAAACAATTACACAGCAGGCAGACTTCAACTATACACACAAGAAACAGACTGGTGGTTCTGGTCAGTACGGCCGCGTTGCAGGTTTCATGGAACCAATTGCAGACAAAGATTACGAGTTTGTTGACAACATTAAAGGTGGTGCAATTCCTAACGAATACATTCCATCTTGTGACAAAGGCTTCCGCGCTTCAATGGCAAAGGGTTCATTGATCGGATTCCCTATTGTTGGTGTTAAATGTACAATCAATGATGGTCAGTACCACCCGGTTGACTCTTCAGATATCGCCTTCCAGGTTGCAGCACAGGGTGCTTTCCGCGAAGCATACGCAAAAGCAAAACCATGTATCATGGAACCAATCATGAAGGTATCTATTGAAGGTCCTACAGAATTCCAGGGAAATATTTTTGGTGCAATTAACCAAAGACGTGGTATAATCGTTTCATCAACTGAAGACGGAAATTTCTCACGCGTTGACGCTGAAGTTCCTCTCAGTGAAATGTTCGGATTCTCTACGGTTCTTCGTTCTCTCACACAGGGAAAAGCTGAATTCTCAATGGAATTCGAGAAATACGGAAAAGTTCCAACTGCGATTTCTGAAAAACTGATTGCTGAATATCAGGAAAAGAAACGCAAGGAACAGCAGGGCAAATAAGGAGTCACCAATGGTAAAACAGGAACTTATTGACCGCAGTCCGGTTCGCTTTTTTGAAAAAGCACTTAACGGCGGCATTAAACCCGGCGAAATCGGCGTTCTTGCGTCAAAAAAAGGCGTAGGAAAAACATCGGTACTCGTTCAGCTTGGTCTTGACGGTCTTCTTCAAGGCAAACAGGTTGTTCATGTTTCTTTTGATCAGCATACATCTTATACCATGACTTGGTACGAAGACATTTTCACTGAAATGTCTAAGAAAAAGAACCTTGAGAAAGCTGTTGATGTAAAAGATGATGTTATCAGAAACCGTACTGTTTTGAATTTCAATCAGGATTCTGTATCAACAAAACAGATTATCACAACTTTGACAGCACTCGCTCAGGGCGGCATCAAAACTGATTATCTCATTATTGACGGTCTTGATTTCTCAAAGAGAACAAAGGCTGATTTTGAATCTATCAAAGAATATGCAAAAAAAGAGAATGTAGTTGTATGGTACAGCTGCAACACAGAAGGAACAGAACTCAAGTCTGTTCTTCCTGCTGACCTTGTTCCTCTTTTTGATGCTGTTGTTCTTTTTGAAACAAAATCTGACAGCACACAGCTTAGAATCCTTAAAGTAAGAGACGAAACACCAAGCAACGAAAATCTCAAGCTTGATTCTAAAACATTGCTTATTGCTGAAAAATAAGCTGATGCTTTAGTTTATTCATAATGCCCTCCTTTTTTCGGAGGGCATTTATGTTTATAAAAGCTTTTTCAGAGGTAACTGTATGAAAAGTGAAACAAAATTTTTTAATGTTAGGAACTTACAGTTTTTAACAGTTTTTTTGATATTTTTAGGCTGCCTTTTTTTATCTGACGAAAGTAGAAAACCGTTAATTTATAATGGTAATGAATTAAGCAGTAAATCAATTGAAACTATTAGCACTTTTTATACTCCTAAGTTTTTGTTTAATAAAGGCCATTACAATATCAATATTGCTTTTGATAATTATTCAACCGACACATCCAAACTCGAGTTATGGCGCCAAAGTGAAAAATTAAATGAATGGCAAATTGAACCAAATAATGACTGTTTTTCAACGGATTTCTCACTCCAAAATGATAGTCAGGACGTTCAGTTTCGTATAATTGCAAATAATCCACAATTGAAAAAAATATCAATAACTCCAAAAACATCCTTTTACAGCGATACTTATTTTATAATTGTAATATTTTTACTTACCGCTATTTTTACACAATTGTTTTTTGCTAAAAATAAAGAAAAAATTACACAAACCCATGTTGTTGATTTTTACCTTATTTTGGGTATCTCCATTTTATGCACTTTTCCATTTTTTAGTACTGGTTGTGTAAATTTTGGAGATATGCCGTTTCATTTGGCACGAATAGAAGGAATTAAAGATGCCATCTTAGACGGACAATTTGGCATAAATATTTTACCAAATGGAACAGAAAATTATGGCTATTTAAATACTCTTTACCCTTATTTATTCTTATATATACCTGCTTTATTCCGAATCTGTAACGTTTCACTTATTTTTTCATATAAAATCTTTATTTTTCTTATTAATTTAACAACTGTTATAAGCGTATATTTTTCAGCAAAAACAATTACGAAATCACGGGTTAGTATTTTTTTAGCTGTCATTTTATATATTTTTGTTCCGTGGCGCCTTGTTAATATTTTTTCTAGAGCAGCTCTTGGTGAAATAATCGCAGAAATATTCTGGCCTTTAGTTATTGCCGGAATTTATAACATAATTATTGATGATCAAAAAAAATGGTCTTTATTGGCAATAGGTTGTTCTGGAATGATCCAAACCCACATAATTTCAGCAGTAATGACTATTATTTTCTGCTGTTTTGCTTTTTTTGCATTTATTTATAAAATCATTTCAGAAAAACGCTTATTGCCTTTTCTAAAAGCTGCAACTTGTATCGTCTTTTTAAATATATGGTACATTATTCCATTTATATTTTACTATATAAATTCAGCGACTAACTGCTCTTTAGATCAACTAAAAATAACATACTATTTTGAAGGTACATTAAATTTTTCAAATTTAATTCGACTAGACTTGGCACAAGCCGATGCAACTATAGGAATACACATTGTTATTTGTATAGCTATAGGTATTTTAGTTTTATGTATTGAAAACAAAACAACCAAAAACAGAAAAAATGATTTTTTTATTTTTCTTTTATTTGCTGGACTTTTAACAATTTTATCAACTGTTTCATTTTTCCCAAATAGATTGCTTATGCAGAAAGGAAAAATATTTGCAAAAATTGCTATAAATTTTCAATATCCTATCCGTTTACTGGCACCAGCATCATTTTTTATTATATTTGCAACATTTGAATGTCTCGAAAACAGTAAATTATTAAAAAGCTTCCATAAAGTGATTTTTGCAATACTTGTAATATGCAGTCTAGTACCTTTCTTCTCAATTACAAAAGGTTCAGAACAATATTGCTATGAAAGTCCATTTTCAATGACAACACGAGCACATAAAGGAAAACTAACACCAAACCTTTTTTATCCACGTGAATATAATAACGAAACTATCATGAGAATATATTCAAAAAATTGTTCCTTCATAAATGGAACATATTTATATAATCATAACGAAAATGATTTTTACCCCTACCCTGTACCATCTTCACCAGACAATGTAATAGTTAATAATTTTACGAAAAAAGGAACAAAGTTAAATTTTTCATATACAGCAATTGGTAATAATTTAACAGTTGAGGTACCTTTGCAGTGGTATAGTGGTTATAAAGCCTATAACGAAAACAAACAGTCATTACCAATTACTAAAAGTAATTTAGGTAAAATACAAGTACCACTTGTTGGTGATGGTACAGAACATAGAATATTTGTTCAGTATGGTCCTATGCCTCTTTTTATTGTTGCAAATATCATTTCTACAATCACCATTTGTTGCATGATAATTTTACTAATTTATAAAAAGAAAACAGGTACAAATATTGCTGAAAAATAAGCTGCTGCTTAACAGCATATAAACGGAAAAGCTTCTGCGCCAATGCAGAAGCTTTTTTTTATGCCTTCAGTAACATGTTGTACAAAGTTGTTTCACCAATTTTTTCATTTCTTACCCTTTTATAGAAATTCTGTGCTATAATCTTGGTTGGAGCAAATTATGAAAGTTACATCTTCAGTCATATCAAATTCAAATGATGAAAATCTTATAAAATGGGATCCTAAATTCAAGATTGGAATTCCGCTGATAGACGCACAGCATGAGCATCTTGTAAAACTGTGCAACGATTTTTATCAGAGCCTTTTAAAAAGCAAGAGCAATGCAAATGAAGATTATCATGCTTTGGTTAAGCAGACATTGGAAACCTGCCTGAATTATGCGGCGACTCATTTTAAAGAAGAAGAGCGCCTCATGGAAGCTTCTAAATTCAGCGGCTACAAACAGCACAAAGACAGCCACAATTCTTTTACCGCAAAATGCGAAATTATCTATGCAGACATAGAAACACTTTCTGTCTCTGAGGCGATAAAATTTGCGCTTTTTCTATATGACTGGATTAACACACACATTGCACATGAAGACAGGCTTTATATGCCCACTCTTGTGGAATTTCTAAAACAGCAGAAAGCAAAACAAGCCTAGCAGCACATACTCATCGGCTTAAAGCTTTAGCTCGTACTGATATTCAGAAGATTCTTTTTGAGCGCTTCTATTCTTTCTAGTGCCATTCTCTCCGGTTTTAACCATGCCGAGCTTTTCCATAAGCTTGAAAGAGGCGGTGTTTTCTGTATCGCAATGAGCCATAAAATGTGTGATTCCAAGATTTTTTGCAAAATAGTCGATTAGCGCTTTAGAGGCTTCATAAGCAAAGCCTTTTCTCCAGAATTTCCGGTTTATTATCCAGCCAATCTCAGCAACACCGTCTTCAATATAAGCGCTTACACCGCCGATATGTTTTTTCTTAAAAACAACTGCTATTTCATAAAAATCGGGCTTTTCTTTAGACCATTCAATTTCAACATTTTTAAGAAACATCATGGTTTCATCAATCGTATCATTGGGCAAATACATCATGTATTTTGTAGTTTCCAAATCCATTGCATATTCATTTGTGGATTCAAGATATTCGGGACCAAGCGGTTTTAAAAGCAGCCGCTCTGTTTTAATTTCAAATCTGCTCATAGCATATAATCATAATGCTGTATCAGCCAGTTAGCAAGCAAAAAACGCTGCCACCGCTATAACTTTGAAATATTCGCGTCGTAATATTTCATGCGGTATTCTTTAGGGGTATAGCCTGTTTCTGCGCGGAAAGTTTTGGTGAAGTGGCTTTGCGAACAGAACGCAAGCGAAAGCGCTATCTGCGAGTAGGAATAATCTGTTCTGGCAAGCAGCGACTCTGCTGTGTAAATGCGCATTCTTAGCAGATAAGAGCCGAAAGTTTCGCCCTTCTCTTTCTTGAACAAAGTCGCAAGATAACACGGATTCATGGAAAGCTTTTCAGCCAAATCTTCCAGCGTGATTTTCTCGTTAAAGTGCGAATCTATATAATTTAGACAGAACATTATCGGTTTTGAATAGGCTGTGCCGTTTTTGATTTTCTGCACCATGCGGACATAAGTTGCCCAGATTTCGCGGTTGAGCTTTTCTATTTCATCTATAGAATTTGTTACGTCGGCTTTCTGAATATAAAGGTCGCTGACAGAGTAGACTGTTTCCTGCGGAATGCCTGCCTCAATTGCGTAACGCGTAAGAAGCCCTGTATTCACAATAAAAAGATAGCGCATATTCCGGAGCGGATTTTTGGAAAGCGTACCCTGAATATTAGAATCCATTAATCTTGCAGATTCTTCAACTGCGCGCATATCACCCTGCATGAGCAGATGGAAGCGTTTTGATTCTTCAAGATAAGTTGTGTGAACAAACCCACGCTCAGCATTCTCATGGAGAAGCCCGCGGATTTCATCCATGCTTATAAGCTTTTTACCTGAATTATCTTTTTTATTCATATAAAGATTATAACATGAATATAAAGATTTTTATATATTTCTCTGTCACTTGATTTATATTAAGCATAATAACTGAATCTTATTCAGTAAAATTAAGGAGCGGAAAATTATGCCGTCAAAAATCTATAAAAAGTGTGAATACAACGAAAATTACATGGGCATCAGGCAGACAAAAGCTGTGCTTGCAATATTTGCGATTATCATTATTCTGCACCACATTTCACTTAAGACATATGTGCAGCTTGAGAGCGCAGATATAGCAAATTTTGTTTTTAACCCGTTCAGGGGTGTAGGCTACCTTCTTGTAGCTTATTTCTTTTTCTGTTCAGGCTTCGGGCTGTACAAAAGCATCTCCAAGAAAGAAGATTATCTCAAAGGCTTTCTCAAAAAGCACATCGCCCCGATATGTGCAAGTTTTTTTGTTTCAGATGCTCTTTTTCAATTTATAAGAATCAAAAGAGAAGCAATAGCTTTTCCGGCAAATACTTACAGCTGGTTTATCTTTGCGATAATTGTCTTTTATATCAGTTTTTTTGTGTGCTTCAAGTTTCTAAAAAAATGGGCAGTGCCTGCTCTTGCGGCATGCACAATTCTCTGGTGCGCAATCTGCAAAGTGCTGATTTTTGATTCATACTGGTACAACGCCGTATTTGCCTTTCCGTTTGGTGTAATTTTTGCAAAGCACTTTGACACAATAACCGTACAAATCAAAAAGCGCTATCCGGCATATCTTATTGCAGCGTTGGCCGCAAGCATTTTGCTTCATTTTCTTGCAGTGAATGATGTGCGCCTTTTCGGCATGCTCGGCTCTGTTATGGACTTTCCGGCTGTAAAAGAAGTGCAGGCAGTGCTTCAGATTATCAGCGCGCTTGCTTTTTCGGTACTGATTACGCTTATAAGCATGAAACTTGAAATAGAGAACAAAGCTCTGGATTTTCTTGGCGGCATGACGCTGGAAATTTATTTGATTCATGTATTTTTTGTGGAAATCTTCAGCAAGAAATTTCTGAACTCATATCAGCCGCTTTATTATGTGAAAAATCCATTTCTTTACACACTAATCGTAATTATTCTGACAATTCCGGCTGCATGGGCGGTTAATTTATTCAGAACAAAAATATTCCCTAAAATTTTTACTGACTGGGCAGAGAATGTTTTAAAAAAGCTTGTAATTGCAGCTGCAATTATCTTTTCTTTAACGACGGCATATTTTTCAATTACAAGCCATTCATTCTTTGCTGAAACAAAAGAAAAAGTTGAGAAATACAAAAATCAGTTTATTACATTCACAGAAATAAACGGAAAAAACATGGCGGCATACGTTACCGGCAGCGGCGAACACACAATATTGCTTCTAAGCGATTCAACAGATCCATGCCCGACAATGCTGCTCCGCCCGTTTGCAGAAAAACTTGCTGACAACTGCAAAGTTATTCTGCCTGATTTATTCGGCTACGGCTACAGCGATAAAACCGACAGTCCGCGTTCTGCTGAAAATATTGCGGCAGAGCTTCACGAGCTTGTGAACACTCTGAACGGAGACAGGCCGATTATTCTGTTTTCTTTCGGCACTTCGGGCATTTGTGCAGAAACATATTTGCGAAACTACCGTAATGAGGTTGAAGGGCTTGTCGGCTTTGACATGGTAACTTGGGAAATTCTTAAAGAACATTTTGATATGCCTTCGCTTACAGACGAGCAGATATATTATGAGTCTAAACGCTTTGGCGAGCGCTCAAGGCTTAATGGGCGCTATCTGAAAGCGAGCGGCTATATACAAGTTGATGTGAATACTATCATTGAAGCCTTCAGGGCTGACGTTATGAGCTCTTATCTGGACGAACTCTCGGCTATGTACATGAGCGCACACGCCAGCAGAGAAAGCACTGACGCTCAGGCACATTTTCTTATAGACGGACGGAAGCTTTCCGGCTTTAATCTGCCGGCTGACTTGCCGGCGTTGTTCATCAGCTCAAGCAGCAGTAACGAAGATGTAGACCCGAAACCGCTTGATATGTACAAGGAGCTTCTCACAAATAAGTCCCGCCAGAAAGTAGACCTGATGAACGGCGAAGCGTATTACATTTACTATCGCCCTGACATAATCGAAAAAAGAATCGAAGACTTTATGAGCAGCCAGCTATAACTCGATAAGATAAAAGGGGCATGGTTAGTCCATGCCTCAGTCCACAATCATAACTCAAGCTTTACAAATCGCGGTTTATAACTTAAGCTGATTTTATGAAAAAGCTTTTTTGTCTGATTTTTGCAATTTTGGTTACTGGGGCTGTTTTTGCGGAAACTCCGGCTTCTGCAGAAGATTATACGCTCAACTACTTTAAGAAGCTGAACAAAACGCAGGAAAAACTCACCTATATGCACAAGAAAAGCTCGCTTGCAAAAGTAGGCACAGAAACAATTAACGGCAATATTTCTGGAACGCTTTTCTATGACGTAAAAATCAAAGGCATGGGCGCGGTTGTTACGCTGCGTTATTCAAACTATTGCGACGAAGAAGGCTGGATTTTTGACGGCGACATAATCACACATTCCAATATGGCGCAGAACGGCAATTTTTCGGGCACAATCAAGGTATCAGGCGTTTCACCGTCTGAAGTCTGCTATGACAATGTTGTAATGAAAAAAGGCAGACCAGCAGACGGCTATTATCTTTTGAAACTGCCGGACATACCGCCGGCAAAAATCAACTACACAGTGTATCTCGAATCAACGAAATAAGCGCCGCCATTAAGAATTAAACTGGTCGACCTGTGTTCCAATCTCGATAATAGATTTTTCCATAACAGAGGAAATTTCTGTAAGAGAAGCACCCATCTGCTCGATGCGGTTTGCACCATGCGTCATCTCGCTCATGCTCAAGTGCATTTTCTCAGTTTCTTTCTGCAAAATGCCCATCTCGTCAACAATTACGCGGCTGCCCTCGGTCATGTTCTGCGAGGCGTCGCGTACTTCTGCGGTGCTGGTGTTCAAATTGCGGAGCGCGCCTGTTATCTGGGCTGAACCCGCCTGCTGCTCTGTCATAGCGGCTTTTATCTGCTGTACGAGAGAGTCTGTCATGCGGATTTCGCCTGCAAGGCTTGTATAGCCCTGCACACCCTGCTGTGTAGCAACAACAACAGTGTTTATGGCTTCCTGAATGTGCTTGAGCTGTTCGCCGATAGTCTTTGACTGTCTGGTTGAAGTCTCTGAAAGCTTTCTGATTTCGTCTGCAACAACTGCAAAGCCCTTGCCCGCCTCGCCTGCATGGGCAGCCTCAATTGCGGCATTCATCGCAAGCAGGTTTGTCTGCGCGGCAATGTTTGCAATGGCTGTGTTAGCGTCATTCAAAAGCTTAGACTGGTTCTCAATCTCAGTAATCTGCGATTGAAGCTGAGACTGCGTTGCGGCTCCGTTTTCTGCGTCTTGGGCAAGCGTGCCGAAAGACGATGCCATCTTGTCTACAGAGCGGTTTACCTCGCTTATGTTGCCTATCATCTGCTCTACAGCGCTTGAAGCTTCCTGTACAACCTTTGACTGCGTGCCGACAAGATTCTCAAGCGAATGTATGCTGTCTATAATGTTGTTGATTGTCTTTGCCGTCTGTTCAACGCTCGAATTCTGCGTGGCGATGTTGCCTTCAAGTCCGCTTATGCTGCCGGTAATCTGTGAAATTGCTGCTGAAGTTTCCTGTGTGCCGGTTTTAAGCGACTCACCTGCTCTTGTAAGCGACAGCTTTGAGTGCTTCATGCTGTTTATTGTGTTCTGAAGCCTGTCCGAGAATGTGTTGAAGCCTTCCGCAAGAAGCGAAGCTTCTGTTGTAAAGTAGTTCCGGTATTTTTTTGAGAAGTCGCCGTTTGCAATATATGTACAGCCGTTCGCAAGCTCTCTGAAGTTGCGGGATACCCGATTTGCAAGCAGTATATCTACAACAATCATTGCCAGAACAATTCCAAGAAGAATTATATAAACCAGGCGGATAATTCTGAAATATACACCAGAAAAATCAGAAACAGGACCTTCAACAACAATGTACCAGCTTGTATTTTTTACAGGATGAATACCGTAAAACTTATTGTTTTCTATAAATGATTTTGCAGTTCCGTCCATATAAGAAGAACGTGTAAACTTAGTGAAAGAAACTTCGTCAAAGTAATTCTTGTCCATAATCGCAGAAAAATCATCGTTTGTAAGATACAGTCCCTCGTTATTGATGATGTTAATCTTGCTGTCTTCAGAGAGCTTTATGTTTTTTACTGCGGCACTAAGCGATTCAAGGTAAAGATCTGCAGCAACAACGCCTGCGAGGCTGCCATCACCCTGATATGCTGCACACGAAATTGTGATACACAGAGTTCCTTCCATTGCATCAACATACGGCTCGCCGTAAGTAACTTTGCCATGTGCAGCGACTGCATCTTTCCACCAGTCACGTGTAGACGGAATCCAGTCAGGTTCAGGCTGCCAGTCTGCTCCGTCTATGAAATAACCGCCTTTTTCATAGCGCGAAATTACTGTTGCATAATAAATATCATTGTTTTGGCGGCCAAAATAATCTGTTGCCTTATGAATGAAACCGTCAAGAACAGCTTCAGATGCCGATGAAGAAGCGGCAGTTGCAATGTCATGTACCGACACTTCATACGGTGTAAAAATTGCAGAAACCTGCTCATTGAGAGTTTCCATTGCCTGATTAACAGAACTGATTGCTGATTTTTTAAGGATATCTCTAGTCAAAAACGTGAATGAGACACAAAGAAAGAGCGTTGAAACCAGCATAATTCCAATTGTGCCGATTACAAGCTCAGAGCTAAGCGAAAGATGTTTTTTCATCTTGATTTTTCCCCTAAAGGCATAGGAAGCCCATTAATAGATATAAAAATATTTTATACCCACTTTCTTTTTTCATCAATTAGTTTTTGTCATAAAACCAATAAAAATAGCACTATATGCCTTTGTTTTTATACAAACCGAAATTACAAAAGCTCTTTGATTTTGGCTTTCATCAGCTCGTAGTTTTCTCTTTTATGAGGAAAGGTGCAGTTAATGCACGATTTTACGCCTTTTTCTGTGTAATAGAAGTTGCCGCCGCAATTTTTGCCCAAGGCATAGAGCGGGCAATAGCAGAAAAGGCAGTTGAAATTTTCAGGCTCAAGCGTGCCTGTCTGGTCTTTGTGACAGGGGAACATCTCGCACATTCTGTTCTGAAAAAATTTGTAATGCGCACCTTTAAGCGGCTTGCGGTTCTTTACGATAACCACAGTCATGTAACCAGAGTCAGCGTCAAACAAGGCAAGGTCGCAGCAGATTTTTTCGTTCTCCAGACCGCAGTTTGATACGGCATAAAATTCAAAGTCTATATTGTTTTCGGTTTTCTGCTTTAAAAGGAATTGCTTGAGCTCGGCAAGGCGGCTGCCTGACTTCATAAAAATGAGTGTGCCTTCTAAGTCAAAAGCTTTTTCCATTGAGTATGAACCTGGAATTATGTGAATGCTCTCGTCAGGCTCGGCAAGCGATATGCCGAGTTTTGCCGCCGCGGCACAAAACGAAGTAACGCCGCTCACAACTTCTATTTTAAAGCCCTTCTGTTCAACAAAAGCAGAAATATGCACAAACGTAGAATAAACCGCAGGGTCACCGACTGTGAGAAACGCCACATCGAGATTCTGCTCAAGATAGCCGCAGATTGTCTCGGCAGCAGCTTTTTTTGCCGCAAGAACAGCAGAAGCATCTTTTGTCATGGGAAAATCAAGAAAAACGCATTTCTTTGGTGCTTTTTCTGCGGCGAGAGAGTTCAAGAGCTTTTCTGCAATGCCATAAGCCATGCACTTTTCTCTGTCTTTGTTCGGAAAGACTATTACATCACATTCGCGGATTTTCCGCTCAGCTTTTAAGCTCATAAGCTCAGGCTCGCCCGGCCCTACTCCTAGTCCAAACAATGTACCAGCCATTCTTAGTCCTTTTTTCCGGCTGAAACGCACTCCGCCAGAAAGTTCTGTACAAATTCAGGATTCGAAAGAAAATAAAGGTGCGGAAAGCCCCACCAATGATTCTTAGAACAATGCACACAATCCCATTTTACGCCTGAAGGCTTTACAGCTGTGCAGTCACTGCCGTTATTCGTACTGTCAAAATAATGGAATTCATGCCCGCGAATAACAGCACCGTCTTTAAGAAAGCCCTGCTTTCCGCTTATTGAAACATAGCCGAAGCGCACAAGCTTATTCTTAAAACTGCACGAACCTTTTACAGCACCGACCATGCCGTGGTGCTTTCCGTCTTCTGTTTCAAGCGTTTCATGCAGATACATAAAGCCGCCGCATTCCGCAATTGAAGGAAGCCCCTGCTCTAAAGCCGCAAGCACAGAAGCTTTCATGCTTTGATTTGCGGCAAGTTTCTCGGCAAACAGCTCAGGATAGCCGCCGCCCAAAATCAGCCCGAAAATGTCTGAAGGCAGCTTATCATCAGTCAAAGGCGAAAACTCAACTATTTCAGCACCGAATTTTTCGAGAAGCTTTATGTTGTCGTCGTAATAAAAGCAGAAGGCGGCATCGCGCGCCAAAGCTATACGCAGAGGTTTCTCAGCTTTAGGCATTTTGGGCAAAGGTAGCAAATTCTCAAGCGGTGTATAAGCAATTTCTGGCGCATCAGATGCAAGCTGTTCAATGCGCTTTATGTCGACAGTCTTTATAAGCTCGTCTGAAGCCTTTTGTACCATTGCCTTTATACCGCTTATCTCATCGGGCAGCTTAAGACCGAGGTAACGGCTTTCAATTTTTATAGACTTCTGAACAGGGAAAAAGCCCAGAACTTGAACAGCAAGCTCGCTTTCAATTACAGGCTTCATCTGCCTGTAAAAAGACTCGCTCATATTGTTCAGAATCACGCCCTTTATAAGGTGCATTTTGTCAAGCGCAAGAAAACCAGCAATTTCCGCAAGCAAAGACCTGCCCATACCTTTTGAGTCAACAACCAGAACAATGGGCGCGGCAAGCACATTCGCAAGATGGTACGCAGAAGCCTCATCTGTTGTGCCGATGCCGTCATACAAGCCCATTACGCCCTCAATTATTGAGATGCCGCCTTCAGTTTCAGAATTTTCAGAGCAGAAAAGCGACTCTACAAGCTTTTCGTCTGCAAAAAACAAGTCCAGGTTTTTAGACGGGATGCCGAGCACTTTTTTATGAAACATCGGGTCGATGTAGTCTGGCCCGCATTTGAACGCTGAAACTTTTTTGCCGGCCGCCGTCAACGCTTGCATCAGCGCAATTGAAACCAGCGTCTTGCCGCTGCCGCTTCTTGGCGCGCCAAGCACAACGCGCGGCTTGTTCTGCAATTTCATGCTCACACCTTCTTGAACGTAAACGCAAAGACAAAAACAGGGTTGTTCGCAAAAAGCAGATGATGGCTTCCGGCTTTGCACGCCTTTGCGATTGAGACTTGAACGATTTCATCGTCGGTAACAGGATAATCTGACAAAATTGACTGCATTTCAGAAACAGTTTCAAGGCTGACCGCCGTCATCACGATA
>CAMJMF010000064.1 GCA_946406925.1 uncultured Spirochaetales bacterium
ATATGCACGATTAATTTTTGCATCATAAGCTTTTTTTGCCTTGTCATAATGCTCCATCATATTTTTCTTTGTTGTTTCATCAAGTTCTGGATGTGCATCAATATAGGCTTTCATATCAACATCTGGTTTGGGCGGTAAAGGTGCTCCTGTTTTTTTTGCTTCATCACACTGTTTTTCCCATTGCTGCATTTGTTGATTAGCCCAGCTACCCATAGAAGCATTAAGGCTTTTGTTTGTCCATGCAAAATTTTCAGAAGCATCAGCAAGTTCTTTACCGTCTAATCCAGCTAAAACACGCCCTTCGTCATCATGGATAGCTTTTGCTTCAACTATGTGGTCAAGTTCCGCATTTTTATCTGACGGAGCATTTTTGCTATGGCCTAAAAATCCAAGATTTTCTTTGCCTGTGTATTCATCTGTAAAGTCCTTGTTACCATTTTCAAAATAATCCTGTCGTTTATCCCCCTTGATTTTTGCAAAATTAGTTTTTTCTCCATTGCGGTATTCTCCATGATATGCCTTATTATCATATTCACCACGGTTAGCATAATCTGCCGCATTCTGCTTATTCTTATAAGCCATTTCTGAGTCTTTGCCGATTTGCCGAACGTTATGGATTGTATCAACATCGCCACCATGCTGGTCTTTTACAAGAAAGTCCAATCCAAAAGAAGTTACAAGTGCCTGTATGACGACTTTTTCATATTGATCAAAAATGCTTTCATAAGCATCTCCAATAGGGCTGTCGTTAAAATCGACCTGTTTAACAAAGGTACAAAAAGAAGTATTATTTGACATAAAATTCTCCTATTTTTTTGATTAATTTAACAGTCAGAAAACGATATTTTTCCGAAATAGTTCTTCCGTTCAAGTTTGTATTCATCTGCAATTTCTGATTTCATAGTCATTCTCCCTCTTATATAATCCGATTCTAGCCCATTACCCATGTCATTTATTGTCATGGTGTAAAAATTATTTGTACAATTCCTCTGTGCGTTTTAATTCAGCTTTTACTTCTTCTACAAGCTCCGGCGGTGCAAGCACTTTTACAGTGTGCCCCTGCCCTAAAATGAAGCGCAAAAGCTCTTTCTTTTGAGTAGTCTTAAACTTGAGGTACACGCTGCCGTCCTGCCGTTCTTCAAGTATCTGATTGCTGTGCCAGATTCGGTTTGTGGCATATGTTGCAATTTCTTTGTCAAACAAAAGTTCAACTTCAAGCGGTGTTTTATCGCTGAGCCATACGCCCATTTCAGAATCAAAATAGTCAGAAGTTTTAAAATCCTTTGGAATGCTGAACTTCTGGCTGGAAATAACAGCGTTCTTCATTCTGCCAAAAGAGAAAATGCGCACATCGCCTTTATCATGACATTTTCCGATTACATACCAGTTGCCTCTCTGGCAAACTGCATGATAAGGGTCTATTATGCGCTTCATAAAAGACGGTTTTTGAAGTGGACGGTAATCAAATGAGAGTGAACAACAAGTTTTAATAGAATCAAAAATAATTTTGAAAAGTTCCGGCTTTATATTTTCTACTCTGTCTGGAATAAATGTGATTTTTGGGTTTAAGAACGATGTATCTACCGTAATTTTGTCCGGCAGGCAGTTTGTAATTTTCTGAAAAACAGAACGAAGCTGATTTTCAAGCGGTGTGTTCCGGTATTGTTCCAAAAGAGGATTCAATATAGCAACTGAAAATACCTCACCCTCTGTAAGCGGAATGCTTTTTATAAAAAAGTTTTTCTCGCTGTAATGATAGCCGCGGATATCGCTTTCAATAGGTGCATTGAGTGTATCGCGCATGTATTCTATATCGCGCTGAATTGTACGCGGACTGTAACTGCCGTATTCAATGTTATCTGCAATTTCTTTTGCAGTGTACCAGTCACCTGACTGCAAAAGCTCATCAATTTTGATTATACGCCAATTATTGATTTTTATCTGCTTTACAGTTGAACGAGATGTTCCAACGGACTGATCAGCTTGTGTATCTTTTTCATTCATAAGTTTACTCTTTATCTGATATAACAGGTTGTTATTATAACATGGCTTGTATTTTTATGCATAGAAAAATATCAAAATGCTTCAATTCTGGGTTTTATCAAAGCAGTGTCATTGCCGTACTTTATAATGCGATTTTTGCAATATAAAGTCTGTTGTAATCTATTGATAACTATACAATCATGGGTATGACAAAGAGTGTCGGGAGTTATATTTTTTTTAGTTTTTTTTGCGCTTATGCCTTTTCTTCATAATAACACAGCACTGCACGGGCAAACTTATATGCATTCTTAACAGAGGAATTGCCCTCAAAATAATCTTTGTGATAAATCATTCTGCCGTCAAAAAAAATTTTAATTTCTTCAAGTGTTTTTTCTTTGACTTTTTCAGAAGTAACAAGTTTTGTATAAACAGAAAGCATTACGGCAAAATCGTTCAACAGCGGAACTTTAAGACTGTTTGATATCAAGCCGTTTCCAATTCCCATATTGCTTTGCAAAAGCTCAAAGCTGGTTTCTAAATCATAGTGAAAATTCGGCACAGGCTTGAAATTGCACAGCAGACACACATTGTGCGCAGTTGTGTTTCTCAGCCGGCGCACTGAATCAAAATGCTTTGTATAATTGCATTGCAAACGGAAATAGTCATAATAAAACGAATAAAAGCTGATAAAGTCATAAAAGCCTATCATTTCGATAAAATTCCAAACTGCCGGAGCTGCAAGATATTTTTCAAAATCTACTCCACTATAACCGGCAAGTCTTGAGCCAGTAAGTAAAGATTCTTTGACTTTTGGGTATTTTTCAAGAAATTTTTCTACAACCTCATAGCCGTCATCGGCTTCATTTGTCTGACAATCATTTACAATTTTCACTTTTAAATAATGCTCAAGATCTATGGTCATTTTAAATATCAGCTTCCGGAGGAACATATCTATAGTAGAAAGTTCTACCAGATACCCGAAATCAAGTCCTACATATTTGCCGGATTTCGTCCGTTCCTGACATGTTTCTGCATACTGTTTAAGACGGAAGAAATAATTGTGCTTTTCAAGAAACTCAGCTGCCGTATCTTCGTCCATCAGATTGAATGTTATTCCCAAATCATTTTTGCAATATTCAATTATTTCTGACACCGTAAGTTTTTGTTTTTTTTCCGCTGTTTCATATTTAGGCATGATTTCCCCACTGTCTTAATCTACAGACGTTTTCAGAAAACGCTTTATATAGATTTATGTATCATAAAACATTTAAAGATGACTTATGTTTTATGATACACTCTGTTATGGCAGATTGCAACATTAATGGCAAAAGCAGCATAATTTTGTTATTCTGCCGCTTTTCGTTTTTTAGGCTTAACTGACACTATCTTGAAACCGCTTACTTTATCAGTTTTAACAATAAGTGTATCTTTCCCGTTGTCAATTTTCTCTGACTGCTTGGAAATATCAACATTTGATTCTGATGACCGCTGTTTTTGAATCATTGAAACAGAAGGTTTATAATCCTTCCAGTTTTCATTTGGAGATTCAAAAACATCTTGTGCAGCAGGTTCTTCATTAAAAACGTGTTTATCCATAAAATCTATGAGCTGCTGATCTTTACGGAGCAAATCATTATAGTCATCAACCAGCTGATTATGTTCCTCAACCATATCATTCCACTGGTGCGACATCTGTTCAACCAGAGCACCCAAAAAACTACCAACAAGTGTTATAGCTCCACCGATAAGAATTTTCTTTATCATAACTTCTCCTCTGAATCTGTTGTTTTTGAAGCTGTTTCTCCGATTTCACGCCCTTTTTTATTGGCAAGAGCACCAAGAAAAGCTCCGATAACTGCCACAGTTCCATAAATAAGAATTTCTTTTACCATAAATATCCTCCTGTATGGCTGGTTAATTCAGATTATAAAACAGTGGGCATGACAAAGAATGTCGTTACTGAAACATATAATTCGCAATGCGAATTATATGCTATAATGCTTTGTGTGCAGTTATCTGCATCACAAAGATTTGTAGATGTAAAAAGGCTTAATCAATGAAAACTGTTTCCGTAGTTGCAGCTATTATTTTCAGAACATCACATGACGGCGTCCGCTCTGTTTTTGCTACACAACGCGGTTACGGTGAATACAAGGGCTGGTGGGAATTTCCAGGCGGAAAGATTGAACCAGGTGAATCACCGCAAACTGCACTTCAGCGTGAAATCCGCGAGGAGCTTGCGACACAAATCCACGTCGGAGAACTCATCGACACAATTGAATACAACTACCCTGCTTTTCATCTTTCGATGCAGTGTTTTGAGTGCAGAATTATCAGCGGAAACCTTGAGCTTTTGGAACACGAAAACGCCACCTGGCTTAGCAGTGAAACACTGCGTTCAGTAAAATGGCTTCCGGCAGACATCACAATTCTTGATGAAGTTCAAGAATTGGTGGCTAAAAAACAAAATGAATAAACACGCTTCGTCAGATTCAACATATGCAGTCAGCCTCTATTTTGATGACGCTTCAGCTGAACAGCTCCGTCTTGCAACAGAGCGTGTATCGCTTGCAGCCTGCAATGACCACATGACAGAGCATGCTGTGCCGCCGCATATTACACTTGGAATGTTTCATGCCGCTGAGAATGATTTGCCGCTGCTAAAAAAGGTGTTCGCTGATTTTGCAGATAAAGCCGGAGTTCTATACAATAATGCCATAAACGGAACAAATGCACTTCAAAAGCATTATGTTTTCAGTTTTGCCGGCGTCAAAAGTTTTTATGATAAAGTCATTTTTCTTTATCCGGCTGAAGAAGCTGCCGCATACTTTAAAGAACTGAATTCAATTTTGCATGAAATATTTCTGCCTCATTTTGAAGCAGGCGGAAACCGCAATTATCTTCCATATAACTGGTGCCCGCATATGGCACTTGCGGTAAAGCTGAATCACATTCAGTTCCAAAAAGGTTTTGAAGAAGCTCAACGACTTTTTGAAAACGGAACACTGGCAGAAAGCACCATAAAAATTGCTTCACTTGGTCTTGCCCGCTGCAAACCCTATACAGAGATTTCCAAGTTCAGCATATAAGCTTAGCCATGAAATAAAGTCTATAAGACTTATTCCATTTCATTTATGCCACTGCAAACTTGGTTTTTGCCGTGTTTTTTTGCGTAATACAGAAAAATATCAGCCTGCTTAATTATTGACATATCTTTTTCTGTATTTGTTTTATCTGCAACACCAATTGAAACAGTAATAGTTTCATCGAACTGCCATTTTTGCGCAACTATTTCATGGCGTATATTTTCAGCTATTGCCAGCGGCGAAAGAAGCTCGCCGGCATATATAAGCAGAGCAAATTCTTCACCGCCGTATCTGAAAGCCTCAATAGTTTTTTCTCTACATCTGTAGTTCAATATTTCACCGATAGTCTGCAATACAATATCACCGGCATCATGCCCGTAAGTATCATTAATAACTTTGAAATCATCAATATCAAGCATTAAAACCGAATAAGGTATATGCCGCTTTTCGTTCAGCGCCAATTTTTTTGTCAAATATCTTCTATTATAAATGCCTGTTAATTCATCCATATAACTTCTGCGTTTTATCTGTATATAAAGCAAAGCCAGAACAATACACAAAGCGGTGAGCGAAAAAATCAGAACAATATTGCTCTGTTTTTCAAGCCTCATAAATTCATCTTCTTGAAGTGATAAAACCGTTGAGTTAATCTGCGAATTGCAAAGCTCGGTATATGTTTTTGAATCTTTAATATAGATAACCGAATAAAGACTTTCGATTTTTTTCTGAACAACGCCGCTCATCTCAGGTGACAAATCGTATTCAGCAGCAACCTTCTGTAATGTTGTAAGCGCCATTCTCTCAAACGAATGTTTGTAAGCATGGTCAATCAGTTCTTCAATACAGAATTTGAGCTTGTCATAATTCTGATTGTGCGCATAAAGACAGCATTCTGCCTGATAAAGCGGAATTGCCATAAGCTTGCTTACAACATCTTCAAAAGAATAATCTGTATTATTGAACTGTCCTTCATTCTGAATAATCACCTTAAGAACAGATTCTGCCTCATCGTATCTGCCAAGCTCAATCAAGTTTCTGGCTTTATGGATAATGGCTATAGGAAGAAAAAAGTCTAAATGTCCTTTGTCGTTTATAATCTGCTCTGAAGTTTCATACATCTGCGCCGCAAGCTCATAATTTTTTTCATAATAAGCCAAATCGCCTTTTATGCGGTAAATTGTTGTCTGCATGCGCGGCTCTTGAATGCCTTCGCTTTGTTCAATATCTTCAATTTTTAAAAGAATCTGCTCAGCCAGATCGTAATTTCCATTTGGAAGATACTGATAGTCAATTAAATCGGCATAGAGATTCAGCATTGTCTGAAAATTTTTGCCTTTTTCAAGATAATAAACAGCTTTTCCAAGAGAAGTATAATAATTCAGGTCGTCACTCAAACACTTATAGATAAAAGAAATGCGCTCATAGATAAAGCCTTTGAACGCATCGGAATGTTTCTTTTCTGAAATAGCAAGCAGAGTCTGCAAATCTGAATAAAGAGTATCTTCTTTGTATTTAACTAATTCCAAAGAATTTATGTCTTTAGTTATTTTAATTTCTTCATTCTTACGCTGTCTTGCCGCCAAAATATAAAAAATATGAAAAGCCACAAAAACAAAAAGCAGAACAGCTATAGAAATTTTAATAATTCTTCTACGGAATGCCTGGCTCATATACTAAGATTCTATCACAAAAAAGCGTTATCGGGTAATATTTTTCAACCACCCCTTCTTATAGTAATGATGAATCACAATCGGAAGTTTCTCGAATTCATCAAGATAAAGAATGAAATAAACCCAAAGCGGCGGAAGCTTAAACACAAAAGCCGCTAGCAAACCAAGCGGCACAGATATGCACCACATGTTTATAATATCAGCAATAAAACCGAATTTTGAATCTCCGCCGGCACGGAAAATGCCGCAGATTAAAACAGTATTTGTTGCAGCACCAATAACTGAATATGAATTTATAAAAAGCAGAATATTCCTGTAATGTGCCGCCGTTTCGTTTAAGTCTGCAATATAAGGCAGAACCGGGTAAAGACAGATCATCAGAACACAGCCGAAAACGCCTGAAAGGATTGTGACTCTTGCAAGCCGCGACGCATTCCGCTCGGCTACATCAAGCTGGCCGGCGCCCATATTCTTGCCAAGCACAATTGCGCCGCCATAAGCCATGCCGAAGCAGAGAACGCTTGCCAGTTGCCGCACTGTATTCACAACAGAATTTGCCGCAACAATGTCTTCGCCCAAATGACCCATAATCACAGAATACATTGCAAATGCGGCACCCCAGACAAGCTCGTTACCGACAGCGGGCATTGAATATTTGAAAAAATCCCTTGTAAGCACTTTGTTTTTGCGGAATATGCATGCAAGAGAAAAATTAACATCTTTCTGAAACGAGGCATAAATAAAGCAGAATACCATCTCGATAAAACGGGCAATAGAAGTTGCAATGCCGACACCGACAATTCCCATTTTAGGCACACCGAAAAGACCGAAAATAAAGGTCGCATTCAGTCCTATGTTCAAAAACAGAGTAGTTGTCGAACAGATTGTCACAATTTTAACGCGCTCAATGCTCTTAAAGCCAGCCTGATACATCTGTGCAAATGAAAGGCACACATAAGAAAGGCTGACAGCGCGAAGATATTTGCAGCCTTCAGTTATCATTGCCGGGTCACTTGTAAAAATCAGCATTAAAATACGCGGATAAACAGCCGCAATGATTGCAACAATAATTTCAACAGAACAGCAGATACGGAGTGCAATTCCAAGCAGCGTTTTAATTGAATCTATGTCTTTTTTGCCCCAATACTGCGCACACAGCATTACAAGCCCCGAGGAAAGGCCTGTAGAAATCATAAAAAGAATGAAGGCTACGTTTCCGGCAAGTGAAGTAGCGGCAATTGCAGTCTGACCTACATAACCGAGCATAACAATATCAGCAGAATTTACGGCGGCAGAAATAAGATTCTGCAGCGCCATAGGCCACACAACGCGTGTCAAAGATTTGTAAAAGGATTTAGCTTCGTCATTCATAAGTTATATTTCTACTATAATATGCAGCTTTTTTCTAGGTGACAATTAAACTTTTGAGTTCTATAATTATCAAAAGCTATATCTAAAAACAGGAGTTACTATGTCAGAATCTAAGCCGCTGCCGCCATGGGCAGATGAAATGCCGGCAGGCAGCTTTATATCTTACGCCCCGACCTACAAAGTCGGAACTTATTTCAACCTTTATAAAAGCGACAATGCAGAAGGCATGAAATATTATTTTTATGACCCGACAGAGCACGGTTCTCCAAAAGGCAGACCCTACCCTGTTTTGATTTTTCTGCACGGCCGCTCTAATGCCCTTGAAGGCGATGTCTGCATCAATTATGCAGGCGCAGAATTCTATGCCACAGAAAAATACCAGAAACAGATTGGCGGCGCTTATGTCCTCGTTCCGCTTGCAAACGAAAAACGGGACGAAACCGGCAAGGTTACAGGCACCTGGAGCAAAGATTATAAAAAACCGCTTTACGATTTGATAAACAGCTTTATAAAAAAGCACGCCGAACCAAACGGCGGCGCCGGCAAAAAGTTTCTGTTCGGCAATTCAGCCGGTGCTTCTATGGTTTTTACCATGGGAACAGCATATCCGTCATTTTTTAATGCACTTATTCCAATCGGCACAGGCGCAATTCCAGAAGACGCTGTGCTTGATGAATATGACAAAAATGATGTGCACCTGTTTTTTGCGACAGGCAAACGCGATGAATTCAACAGCTATGAAGAAGAAATTGTTCCAAGGCTGCCAAGACTGAAAAAAATGAAGCACTGCTATATTTTTACACCGGAATGGGTTTACAACGGTGACAAAGGAATTGCTTCAATCAATTTTGGAATTGAAATGGGGCAACATTGTCTGGTAAACCCAATGCACTGCAATCTTATGTTCGATGACGGCACACCGATGGAAAAAGACCTGCCGGAAGGCGTGCTCGGCTGGATTAAAACTGTATTGCATGATTAAGCGCACGCATTATACGTATTCATTCAAAATGCTGACTACTTCACCAAAGTAGCCGGCACCGAACATATTCAAATGATTCAGCAGCTGATACAAGTGATACAAATCGCGGCGCTGTGCATATTCAGGTGAAATCGGGTTTATCTCATTATAAGCTGAATAAAAGGCAGACGGCAGCTGGCTGAACAACTGCGTCATGGCGAGATCCACTTCTGCATGTCCGTAATAACAGGCAGGGTCTAAAATCCATGCCTTGCCGTCAGGGCCGCAGAGCATGTTGCCGCTCCAAAGGTCGCCGTGCAAAAGAGCCGGCTCAGACGGTTCTTCAAGCAAAGAGCCGAGATTATCCAAAAGCTTTGTGAACTTTGTGCGGACAGCTGAATCAAAATAGCGGTCAGCCATCTTAATTTGCGGAACAAGCCGGCAATCGCGGTAAAAATCAATCCAGCTTTCAAACGGCGTGTTTATCTGCTTTGTATAGCCTATAAAATTGTCTGACGGAAAACCGAACATAACCGGCTTGTTTCCCCAGGTTGCAGTGCCAGAAGCTTTGTGCATCAAGGCAAGCTCATGCCCGAAAGTTTCCCAATAATTCTGAATGCGGTTTGCCGGTTTAAGATATTCAAGAATCAGATACGAATACTCTTCATTTTTACCGTATTCAAGAACTTTTGGAATTCCGATTGTGTTTGTGCTGCGCATGGCTTCAAGGCCTTTTGCCTCAGCTTCAAAGAACAGAGCATTTGAAGGCGTGTTTGTCTTCATAAAGACTACACTGTCGTCTTCAAGCTCCAGCCGCCACGCTTTGTTTATGTCACCGCCGTAAATTTTCTCGCGGCTGACAATTTTATCAACTATCGACATGCTTCCTCTTCTTTGAAGGGAAGACAACCCTCTACTTGCGAGGCGGGGTTTTCTTCCCTTCAAACTTTCTATCTTTCCCAGCACGCTTTTAACCTGCGCCCTCTTGTCATTTTTGCAAAGCAAAAGTTGCGGGTTTGCGTACTAAAGCTTATTCCGTAGATTGAGTTTTATCTCACATAACCTTGCCAGTTTTGAAAAGCAAAACTGGCGGGTTTGCGCGCTAAAGCTTATTCCGTAGATTGAGCTTTATCTCACATAACCTTGCCAGTTTTGAAAAGCAAAACTGGCGGGTTTGCGTGTTAAAGCTTATTCCGTAGATTGAGCTTTATCTCACATGACCTTGCCAGTTTTGAAAAGCAAAACTGGCGGGTTTGCGTGTTAAAGCTTATTCTGTAGATTTTGCTTTATCGCAAACCCTGAATTCCATAAATCCGCAAGTAAACGGAAGGTGTTCAAACTTCTGAGTGCCGATGTGCTTGAAACCGTGCATCTGATAATAGTTTTTGATAACCCAGCTGTCTTCGATTATGCTCAACAGGATTGCATCAGCACCAAGCTCAGCAACTTTTTTCTTGGCAAAGTCAATCATCATGCTGCCGTAACCAGCGTGGCGCTTTTCAGGCAAAACCGAAAGATTGTTCAACTCGTAACGGCCGTCCGGCATCTTTGCAAGCGAAAAATAGCCTGTAAGTTTTCCGTCCTCAAAAAGACCGTACATCAAAAAGCCCCACTCATAAAAATTCATGAGCTTTTCCATAGGCATAAAACTTGTGTGACCCGGACAGTTCTCTTTTGTAAAGCCGAGATTTGCGGCAACAGTAGCAAAACTTTTGTGAATAAGCTCAAGAACGTCAGGCAGTTCTTCTTTTATAATAGGGCGAATCTCAACTTCGGGTTCAGTAACGCCAATCTGAAATTCGTCTTCATAGATTATGCGGCCAACGTAATTTGAATAAACTACATCATAAGGAATTTCATATTTATCAAGAAGAGAAATTATCTTCTCTGTCTTTTCTTTCATTTTTGGAGGACAGTCGGTTTTGAACCAGGTTACAGGAAGCGGCTTGCCTGCATCCAGATATTTCTGCTCGTTTTCGTCATAGAACGGCGGAATAGGAAGATTTGCTCTAAACCAGACATCAAGCGCGCGGAATTCTGCCTCGTCTTCGGCAGAGAAAATTCCGTCACGGATCCGTCTCCAGCAGAGAGCAAACAAGCCGGCAGGCTTCTTTGTTTTGAAGGAAATTTCTCTTCCCTGGACTCTCATAAATTTTTGCATGACAAACCTCCAATAGTCTGTGTCAAATTTCAGGCTGACTTTTATAAATTATTCAGCTAAAATCATAGCATGATTCACCCGTTTGAACCGATTTTCGACAGCAATTCTCGTATACTCATTCTTGGCACATTTCCGTCTGTAAAATCGCGCGAGCAGAATTTCTACTACGGTCATCCGCAGAACCGCTTCTGGAAAGTGCTTGCAGCAGTGTTCGGCGATGAAGTTCCAGAGACGGTGCAGACTAAAAAAGCTTTTCTGCTAAAACACAACACCGCACTCTGGGATGTAATTGCTTCGTGCGAAATCACAGGCTCATCAGATTCTTCTATTAAAAATGCAGTGCCGAACGACATTGCAAAAATCCTAAAAGCAGCTGACATACGGCAGATTTTCTGCAACGGCAGCAAGGCTTTTGATTTATATCAGAAATTTTTGCCTGAGCTGAATGTTGATGCAAAAAAGCTGCCGTCCACAAGCCCTGCAAATGCCGCATGGACTTTAGAAAAGCTGATCGCCGAGTGGCGAATTATTGCCCTATAATCATCAGCTTCTCTCCAAATATTTTAGTATTTCCATCGGGCTTTCAGCCTGCGGAAATTCCGGCATTATTTTAGAGACCTTGTTTTCAATGCCCGGAATCGGCAGCTTCAGCGATTCATTTATGTACCAGACCGCCTGAACTGCTTTCATTCCGAATGAACTTGAAGACTGAAGCTCTCTGCTGCCGCCGTCACCAACAAAGAGGCAGTCTTCCGGCAGAATTTTTGAACCTGAAACGCGGCTTATATTGTCTAAAGCCTTTTCAAAAATGCGGGCGTCAGGCTTGCACACGCCTAAATCATAAGAAAGGCATAAAACGTCAAAATGAACAGCAAGAGCAGATTCTTTTATAATCATTGCTTCTTCTGAAAAACAATTGCTTATAACACCAAGCTTTATGCCGCGTTTTTTCAGCGCTTCAAGCATCGGAATTATTTCATCATTCAGTTTGACAAAAGCACCTCTTTGAGAGGCGTAGCGTTTTGCAATAATCTTGTCATAAAGCTCTTTTGAATAAACGCCGTTATCACGCATTATGCGCTCAATAATTCCTTCAGTTGTGCTTTTACCGACTGTTCTTTCTGCTTCAGAAGGATCCCAAACTTTGCGGAAAACCGGCTCTGGAACGCCCATATCTCTGCTTATATGCCAGCCTAAATAAGGCTCAACTTTATAAAGCGAGACGAGCGTCTCGTACATGTCGAAAAATACGGCTTTAACCATGGCTCTCCTTTATAAAACCTTTCTATACATTTTAGCCTTGAAGGTTTCGCTGCCGTCAAGCTTGGTGTACTCGCAGTCTTCGTAAAAAGACATGCCGAGCTTTTCCATTACGCGGCGCGAACCGTAGTTGTCTACACAGAATTCGCCATCTATTATGCGGACATCAAATTTATTGCAGGCATATTCAATGATTTTTGACGCAGCTTCAACGGCAAGACCTTTTTTCCAGTAATCATGAGCTAGATTGTAGCCTATGCGCCATGTGCCTATGTCTTCGTGATAATAAAGGCCGCCGCTACCAATCAGTCCACCGGTTTCTTTGAAGACAAAGCCGTAATCAAGCTTTTTTTCATCTTCGTATAAGCTTTCAAGCCATCCGCGGCCGTCTTTTGTGCTTTTCCAAAGCGGATAAATCATATACTTGTTTACGCGAGGGTCACCGGCCCACTTAAAAATTGCGTCCAAATCTTCAGGCGCAAGCGGCCTCAAGACAAGGCGTTCCGTTTCTAAAACTGGCGGATAAATCTTTGGCATAATGAAGCTCCTGTAATTACAGATTCTAGCGGAAGCTGCCGCGGCGAGCTTCCATTTGTGGCTTATACTAGCATAAAAATGCAGGCATCGCATTAAAGTTGCGCTTTAACAGCCTGCACAAAAAAGCCCCGGCGTGCTTTCTGCACACATCGGGGCATAACAACTGAATCAGTCTGAATTCTTTCTTAAAACCCAGATTACGTTTTTGGCGCTGCCTTCGGCGCTTTCCTTGTTGT
>CAMJMF010000065.1 GCA_946406925.1 uncultured Spirochaetales bacterium
AGCTCGCTTGCCCTTCATTATGTAGAAGATTACGCCGGTCTTGTAAAAAAGATTTGCACACTTTTGAAAGACGGCGGATATTTCATTTTTTCTCAGGAAAGCCCGATTAATACATGTTTTACAACCGGCAGCCGCTGGACTATGGACGAGAACGGCAAGAAGCTTTATGCAAACCTGTCAAATTACAGCGTAGACGGAAAACGAGAGTCAAAATGGTTTGTAGAAGGCATTCAAAAATATCACCGTACTTTTTCTACGGTCATCAACACGCTTATAGACAATAACTTTAAGCTTCAGAAACTGGTTGAGCCTTACCCAACAGAAGAAATGGTAAAAGCCAACCCTGGAAAATATGACAGTCATCTTGATCTTAGACACAAGCCGGACTTTCTGCTTGTAAAAGCTGTAAAAGCATAAAGTGAACATAAATGAACTATAATCCAAGTGAAAAAGAAATTGAATTTGTCAACAGCGCACTCGCCAAGTTTAATGACGAAAAAGTCGGGTCGGATAATCATGAGCTTTTGAACATTGTTGAATACGATGAAAACAAAAACGTGATAGCTGGAATTCTTGGCGGAACATACTGGGGCTGGATGCACATTGACATCCTTTGGGTTGATGAAAAGCACCGTAAGGCAGGGCTTGGCTCAAAGCTGCTGCACGCTGCCGAAGAAGAAGCAAAAAAGCGCGGCTGCCATTCTGTTCATGTAGATACAATGTCTTGGCAGGCCCCGGACTTCTATAAAAAGTCAGGCTACAAAATCATAAGCGAGCTTACCGACATTCCAGCCGGAAACAAGAAGTTTCATCTGATAAAAGATTTGTAGAGCGCAGTTATAAAAGCTGCTTTGTCATTTTGATGCAGTCAAAGTTTCCGCTTTTAATTACGGAACTGTTTTCTGCTTTAAAGCCGAGCTTCTCATAGAAGCCGGTTGCAACAATGCGGCTGTCTACTTCTATTTCGTTATATCCGCATTCACAGATCCATTTTTCGGCTTCTTGCATCAGCATTGCGCCGAGTTTTTTGCCGCGGTATTCAGGCAGAACAACAACACGCCCAAGCACAACACGTTTTTCGCCAGTCTGATAAAAACGGCAGGTTGCCACAGGATAGCCTTCATCAAGAAGCACGATGTATTTTGTTCCGTCGCAATCATGCTCGTCAAATTCTTCGCGCAGCGAAATATTGTGCTGCCTGTTCATGCCCTGGATTCTCACCGAATAAGCACCGGCTCTCTGCCACTCCTGTTCTGCACGCATTACTTCTATATTGCTCATGTTGTTCAGCTCCTGCGGTTATCATGCTCTATGTATATGAATTATTCAATATTTTTTGAATTTTTCTTGACATTATTTTGCTATGACTATAAAATCATAAACAGTCATAGCGTATAAGCTAAAAAGAGGATTATATGGCAAGGGCTTTTTCGGAAGAAGAAAAAACAAAAATCAAGGAATCTCTGCTGAATGCGGCGCAAGACCTCATCAGCCGGCAGGGTGTTCAAAAAACTACGGTAGATGAAATTGTAGAAGAGTGCCACATTGCAAAAGGCTCGTTCTACGCTTTTTATAAGACAAAGGAACTGCTTTTCTGGGATGTGATTCTCCGCTGGCATTCAGAACTTGAAGACATGATGTTCAGCAGAATGCAGAAAATCACAAAGATTACAGAGGAGAATCTTTCTGAATTTATTTATGATGCCTATATGCTCTGTTTTGACTGCGGGCTTGGCTATGTGATTACAAACGGAGATATTGACTATCTTATCCGTAAGCTTCCTTCTGAAGTTGTAGACGCTCACATTGCAAACGAAGATGACCGCCTTATTAAGCTTTTAATGCAGCTTCCTCAATTTGAATCGCTTGATGCTGATTTATTCAGCGCAGCTTTCCGGGGCTTATTCCTCATGCTTCCGTATAAAAAAGAGATTGGTCCGCGCTTTGAAGAAGTTTTCAAGCTGTGTATCCGCGGCGTTGTAATTCAGATGTTTTCAGAACCCCAAAAAGGAGATGCAAGATGATTTTAGTAAAAGACTGCGAATTCAGTTACGATAAAAAGCCGTTTATTTCAGACGTAAACTTTGAAGTAGGGCAGGGAGAAATTTTTGGATTTTTAGGTCCTTCCGGTGCAGGAAAAAGCACACTTCAGAAAATTCTTATCGGTCTTTTGAAAAACTACAAGGGCAGCGTTCAGGTTTTTGGAAAAGAAGTCCGCGAGCAGAAAGATGACTATTACGAGCATATTGGCATTGATTTTGAATTTCCAAGCTTTTACGAAAAACTTACGGCTGTAGAAAATCTGAAATTCTTTTCTTCGCTTTATAAAACAGCACCGCGCAATATAGACAACCTTTTGGAACAGATTGGCTTGTTCCGCGACAAAGACAAAAAGCTTTCAAGCTATTCAAAGGGTATGAAAAGCCGCCTGAATTTTGTAAAAGCGCTTGTCCACAATCCCGAGCTTCTGTTTCTTGATGAGCCGACCAGCGGACTAGACCCTTCGAACAGCAGAATTATGAAAAACATGATTTTAGAAGAGAAAAAAGCCGGCAAATCAATCATTCTTACAACCCACAACATGCAGGATGCGGCTGAACTTTGTGACAGAGTTGCTTTTATTGTAGATGGCCACGTTAAGGCAATGGACACACCACATAATCTTATTATGAAAAAAGGCGCCGGTGTAATCAGTTATTCATATCTTGAAGAAAACAACGAAAAACAGGCGGAATGCAGTCTTGATGCAACTGGAAAAGATGAAAAACTAAAAGAACTTATTCAAAGCGGAAAGCTTCTTACAATTCATTCTATGGAACCTGACTTGGGCGACATTTTTATGGAAGTTACCGGAAGGGGGCTTAATTGAAACTCAGAAGCCTTGTAAAAAGCGATTTATTTTTTCTAGCGAGATACGGCATATTTTTAGTATACGCCGTTTTTATTGTAGTCTATCTGATTACGCTGCACTATATTCCGTGGCAGACAGGCACTTTTGTGATGAAGCTGCTTGTGTTTTCAGACCCGGCAGCGATGGGGCTTTTCTTTATGGGCGCGGTCGTGCTCCTTGAAAAAAGCCAGCGCGTAAACTGTTCGCTTGCGGTTTCGCCTGCTACAACAGCCCAGTACACACTTTCTAAGTCAATTGCCTTTTTAATTTCTGGGCTTGCAGTCGGTCTTATTATTGCCTTTGGCAGCGGAAGATATCTGACTTTTTGGGCAATTATTGGTCTTGCGGGCGGTTCGCTGCTGTTTTCTATGGGCGGGCTTTTTGTTGCAACTAAAACGCAGAGTCTTAATCAGTTTATTATCTGCTCTCTGCCTGTGGAAATCTTTATAAGCGCACCGGGCTTTATTTTTGCATTTAATAAGCTTTCTTCTCCGCTCTGGATTATTCACCCCGGAGTGGCGTCGGTTAATCTTTTGTTCAAAGAAAGTGATGTTTCGGCAAATGTTTTTTCTATAATCAGCCTTGTTATCTGGAATGTGATTGTTTTTGCAGTTACAAGAGTGGCTGTCAGCAAAATGTTTAAGCAGCTTGGAGGAGGAAGTTTATGAAGCCTGTGTACATTTCTTTTGAGCGGTTTATAAAAGAGATATTTAAAGATGCAATGCTTTCTGTCATCAGCTTTCTGCCGGTTTTTCTTGGAGCCTTGTTCAAGTTCGGCATTCCTTTTCTTGACGCATTTTTAACGGCAAAAACAGGAAAAGCGGTGCTGCTCAGCCCGTATTATCTGCTTTTTGATTTAACCATCATTTTTTCAACGCCTATAATGTTCGGCTATGCAGGGCTCATGGTAATTTTAGAAGAACGCGATACTGGAATTTTCCGCTATCTTTCTGTTACTCCGCTTGGCATAAAAGGCTATCTGCTTTCAAGACTTGTTTTTATCTCTGCAATTGCGGCTCTTTATGGCTTTGTAGTTGAGCTGTTCTGTCATATTTCTGAAATAACAGTTTTTCAGCTTTTAGTCGGAAGCCTTTTCAGCTTTTTAACCGGCATCTGGCTTGTCTGTCTGATTTCGTGTCTTGCTTCTAATAAAGTTGAAGGCCTCGCTTTTTCAAAATTCAGCGGCTTTTTGATTTTAGGCCCCTTCGCAGCATTTTTCATCAAAGACTGGATCAAATACATTGCAGGCTTTTTGCCGACTTTCTGGTTCACAGAATTCTGCCTGAGCAAAGGATCTTATGCCGTTGCTGCGCTTGCATCATCGTTTGCGCTTTCTGTAATGTATCTGGCTCTTACAGTCAGGCTGTTCAAGAAAGCAGTCTGAGCAAACGCAGCCGGCATGAAACCTTGAGTTACCTGTAACGCGCAATCAATTCTTCGCGGCTTTTTACACCGGTTTTGGCGTAGAGGCGGCTGGTGTAATTTTCTACGGTGCGCGGTGAAATGAAAAGCTCGTCGCAAATCTGCCTGTTCGTTTTCTCTTGCAGCATTGCCTCAAAAATTTTACGCTCCTGCTTTGAAAGCACCGAAACAATGGAATCAATCTTGTTCTGTGCTTCGGTCATGCATTGTTCAATGTAAGTGCCGCCGCTCTGCACAACTTCAAGGCAGTGCGCAAGCTCTTCTTCTTTGGCGACTTTCGAGATATAGCCTTTTGCGCCGCTGTCTTTAGCCTGTAAGACAAAGCCTGTCGTGTCGAACATCGAATACATTACGCACTTAATCTCGGGATATTTTTCTGTTATCTTTTTGACTAGCGCAAAACCTGTCTCGCCAATCAGCTGAACGTCAACAATTATGATTTCTGGCAGCGGCACTGCATCTGCGCCTTCATGCTGATTCTGGCTGTTAAGGCTTGTCAGACATTCCAGGCACTCAAGACATTCTTTTGAGCTTGCAAAATCTTTAGGCACGCGCCAATCGGTGTGCTGTTCAAGCCATGCCTTAAGGCCGTTCCGCACCATGTTATGGTCATCTACAATATAAACGATGTTCTTCATTTTGCGCTCTCCAAAGGTAATTCGATTTTGATTTCCATACCGTCATTCTGAGCTGTAAAAAACTCAATCTTTCCGCCAATAAGTTCCATTCTGTCTTTCATGCCGCGAAGCCCCAGATGTTCTTTGCTTTTGAGTTTTTTGGCAAGCTCATTTTGATTGCAGCCTATGCCGTCGTCTGTAATGTAAATCAAAAGCTCCGGGCTGCCTTTCTCATCGCTGTCTTTCTTAATGAAGATTGAAGCCTGCGTTGCGTATGAATGCTTTTCGATGTTCGTAAGCGCTTCTTGGATTACACGGAAAAGGTTCTGCGTAATTTCTTTTTCAAGCACAGGATATTCAAAGCCTTCTTCAACTTTAAAGACGCACGGAATGTGCGTGCGCACGCTGAACTGCTGCACGAGCGAATTGATTATAGAGATAAGCTCAAGCTTTGAAGAGCCACCTTCGCTGTGGCTTGCAAGTTCCGCCGGCGTAAGGTTATAGCAGATGTTGCGCAGTTTGATTATGCAGTCAGTCGCCAAATCTTCGATTTTAGTCTGGCGCGCTTTAGATGCATCGTCTACCACAAGATTTTCTGTTTCAAGGCGCATCACGCGTATGTCTTGCACAACTGAATCGTGAATATCGCGGCTGATTTTGGCGCGCTCTTTTTCTTGAATGTCGAAAATCATTTTGTTGCGCTCGATGCGCGAAATTGATTTTTGACCGACCCGCAATCTTTTGAGCGCAATAATCAAGGCCGCGGCAAACATCGCAAGGCTTATGAACAGCAGCACAAAAACCGGCAGGCGCGCCAATAATTTCTGCTTTGCTATAAAAGCGCGGTCTATCATGTCAGCGGCTTTTTTGGCAAGCAGATAGTTGTCGTGTTTCGTCAGCTCTTGCGTGATGCAGTTGAACACCCACCACGAAGTTTCGTCTTCATCTAAAATAAGAAGCGTATAATCAGTGTTCTGAAAAGACTGCTCATACCAATGTTTTTTTTCTACGTTTAAGACCTTCCGCTTTGGGTATTGCATGTTATAAAAGCCGTGGAAGGGCTTGTCCTTAGTTGAGGACGGAATCTTAAAAACGAACTCGCCTTTTTCATTTTCAACTTGATAAAGTTCGCTGTTCCTAAACACATCGTTCGGATATTTCTGCCAGGCGCAGATATCTTTTAAAAGCCATACGCCTTTTTTATTGACAATCAGATAGCCTATTCCCGAATCAGTATTTTGATAAGACAAATCCGGAGTTACGACATTATCATTTTTGATTTGAGATACTGTATAAAGCCCTTGGCATTCATTATTATCGTCTTTCCATGAGCAGAAAAAGTAGAACTTGTCTGAATACGGACTAAAGACAATGTTGCGGACAGAACTTCCCGATGTTGATTTGCTCCATAAGGTTCTGACTGGCGGGTTGTCATACATTCCGCGTGAAGTAATTGCATAAACCACCGAGCGCCATTGGTCTGCTTCATAAACCGTATTAACCAGAGTGAGAGAATTATCCTTGTTGCTTACGCACTGCTGAATGTGTATATGATCTTGTTCTGGTGTTTTTACGTCTTGCGAAAAAGCCATGCCTGCTAGCAGCCAAAAAACTGATATAAAAAAGATTTTTCCATGTTTCATGCTTCTATAATACTTCATAGGTTCAGAATAATATACAGAGTTGAACTCACAAAATGTGTTAAAACCTCATAGCATTCGCCTAGAAAAATGTAATTTTTCTTAATTTTTCCCCTAGAAAAATGTAAAATTTTCTTTATTTTCCCCTAGAAAAATGTTAAACTATATATGTGGAAAGATTTTTAATTGAAGAACTTCGCAAATGGAAAAACTCGTCGTCTCGTAAGCCCCTGATTCTGGAAGGTGCACGGCAAGTCGGAAAAACATGGCTTTTAAAGCAGTTTGGTAAGAGTGATTTCAAAAATATCGCATATATCAACTGTGATAACAATCCGCAGATGCAGTCGCTTTTTGCAGATTTCAATGTGCAGCGGCTTTTAAGAGGTTTTTCTGCAATTTCAGAACAAAAGATTACGGCCGGTGAAACGCTTGTTGTTCTTGATGAAATTCAAGAAATTCCGCTTGCACTTACTTCACTAAAATATTTTTGTGAAGAAGCACCACAATATCATATAGCAGTTGCAGGTTCTCTGCTTGGCCTTGCAATTCATGGCGGAACAGGTTTTCCTGTCGGCAAAATAGACAGGCTTTCGCTTTATCCGCTTTCATTCAGTGAATTTCTGAAAGCAATGAAGAAAGATATCCTTCTTGAAATGATTCACTCAAAAAACTGGGAAGAAACTAATCCATTGGCAAATCAGCTTATAGAACTTTTGAGGCAATATTACTTTACAGGAGGTTTTCCTTCTGCTGTACAAGAGTATATTGAAACACAGGATATAAAGGCTGTCCGCGCAATTCAAAAAACGATTATCAAAGATTATCAAAATGATATTTCCAAACATGCGCCGGAACGTGAGATTCCAAAAATTTCTCTTGTATGGTCGTCTATTCCGAGTCAGCTTGCAAAAGAAAATAAAAAGTTTATATACGGCGCAATAAAGACAGGCGGACGTGCAAAGGAATTTGAAAATGCAATCCAATGGCTTGTAAATGCAGGAATTGTTCACAAGATTACAAGAATTAATAAATTTGAAATGCCCTTAAAATATTATGAAGACTTTGAAAGTTTTAAGCTTTTTGTAAATGATTTAGGACTTTTAGGTGCAATGACTGATGCACCGCCATCGGAAATTCTTGTCGGAAATAATATTTTTACCAATTATAAGGGAAGCTTTACAGAGCAGTTTGTTGCCCAGGAATATTTTACCGCAAGGCAAAATCAGCTTTTCTATTATACAAACGAAAATTCGACAAACGAAATCGATTTTGTAACTCAATCAGATAAAATCTATCCTATAGAAGTAAAAGCCGAAGTAAATTTAAAATCAAAAAGCCTTTCAACTGTGCTTAAAAATAATACTTCTACTTACGGGCTTCGCTTTTCAATGTCGCCTTACAAAGAACAGGAACAGATGACAAATGTTCCGCTGTATCTTGCAGGTGAATATTTGCGTAACCTGCCGGAATAATCTGAAAATTGTGAGTTCAACTCTGTATTTTTTTTGTAAAAGCTCATTGATAATGAATGACAAGGAGTTTTTATGAAGAAATTATTATTTTGCTTAGTTTTGATTTGCTGCATGTTTGCAGTTTTTGCTCAAGAGAGCCTGCCTTTTACCAAAGGCGTAAATATGCGCTACTTTTTTGAATCATGGCAGGCGGGATGCCTTTCGGAGCTTAACAAATATGACGAAACAGATTTTGCCATGCTTAAAAGTATGGGAGTAGAGATAATACGCCTTCCCATTCACTTTGCAAATTTAATGGAACCTGCCAACACCGGCAAAGTTTATGACATAGTTTTTGAAAAACTTGACCAGGTCTGCGACTGGGCGGAAAAATATCAGATTTATCTTATCATAGACGATCATTCATTTAATTCACATGAAGAAGACCGTAATCCGCCTAAGGCAGAAACTTACAAGAAGCATCTTGAAGCCGTATGGCCGCAGATTGCGGAACGTTATAAAGACAGAAACGAATACATTATTTATGAAATTCTAAACGAACCCAAAGGGGTGGGCGACATTTCTGCAAAATGGTACAAAATCCAGCAGGAAATGATTGACGTTATTAGAAACTACGACACAAAGCATACGATTATCGTAACCGCTGCAAATTGGTCTCACATAGCTAACCTTGTAAAAATGAAGCCATATAAAGATCCCAATCTTATATATACATTCCATTCTTATGAACCGGAAATATTCTGCTTTCAAGACGGCCCTGGGGTTGAAGCAATGGATATTAAAAACGTTCCGTTTCCTTATGACAAATCTCGTCATTCAGAAATTAAATATAGCGGCAAAAATGAAACGGCAAAATGGGAATTCCAAGGTAAGTACCAACAGGAAGGAAATGCCAAATGGGTGAATCAAAATATTAAAAAAGCGGCTGACTGGGGTAAAAAGAACAAGGTCAGACTTTTGGGGGGAGAAATGGGCGCCAATTATTGGATAAATCCAAAAGACCGCCTTGTATGGATTAACGCGGCTGTTGACGCATATAAAGCCAATAACATTCCTTATTGTGTGTGGGGAATTGACGGTGACACCGGTTTTTTAAAAACAGGAAACGGGCAATTCCCTGATGATATAGATAAAGACGCTCTGGAAGCTTATGGATTTAAAATGCCGGATGAAACTCTTGTGGCAAAGGCAAATACCGCTGTCAATGCTTTTCCGCAAAAGCCATATCTTGTTTATGACGGATTAGCTGGAAAAGGAACACGAGCACAATGGAATGATGGTAATAAAACAGTAAAAGATGATGATGTTCACCAATATTGTCAAAAGATATTTGACTTGAAGGATGCTAGTTTTAAATTTTATCTTCCGAAGCCAATTATCTCTAAAGTGATAGATAACCGCGACAACCTTGTATTAAGCTTTTCTGTAAAATTTACCGACTCAAAGCAGAATTTTAAGCTTCATCTTATGGATACGGACGGCGAAGATGAACTTCCTCCCTGGAGAAACACAGCCTATATAAAGGCTTCTGATTATAAGATAGGGGAATGGGTAACTATAGAAGTACCTTTGTCACAGTTAAAAGAAGAAGGCGCTTGGTCAGATAAGGCAAGAAAATGGTTCAATCCGCAGGGCAAATTTGACTGGTTGCGTCTTGACTGTGCCGTTTTTGATTTTTACCATGAAAAGAATAACCAGAAAGGCGACATCTACATCGACGACGTTGTGATTAAGATGAAGTAATTGCTTAAACGCAAAAGACGGTGCACATCTTGTGCATCGTCTTTGCCCATTGTCTTTTAATGGTAAATCGATTATATTGAATACGTAAAGCTTGCCGCACAGAAGAACATATCCAGTAATTAACTTGCTTTTATCATTATGTGCGGTTATAAGATTGCCGTGCCGTGCGCGGCAATGACTCATTTCTTTTATCTTCATTTTTCCTTTACCACAATTCAGGCCTGAAGCTGGACTGGCGCTGAAAAATCTTATTACTCATGGAAAATGGTATGGAAAATTCTCAAAATAAACTCAGACTTTTTGAAAACAAAAAAATCCGCTATGTCTGGAATGCAGACGAGGAAGAATGGTACTTTTCGGTGGTGGATATTGTGGAAGTGCTTGCAGATAGCAAAGATTATCAGACTGCAAGAAAGTATTGGAACAAGCTTAAACAACGCTTAAATGAAGAAGGAAGTCAACTGGTGACAAATTGTCACCAGTTGAAATTGTTAGCTCCTGATGGAAAAATGCGTGAAACAGATACACTTTCCACCAAAAATGTTCTGCGCTTAATCCAGTCAATTCCATCTCCAAAGGCAGAACCTTTTAAAATGTGGCTTGCTCAGGTTGGAAATGACCGTCTCGAAGAATACGCTGACCCGGAAAAAGCAATTACACACTGTCCTCAGAGTATTCCGATTAGAGAAAAGATTAAGCAGGCTGACAAAGCTTTACGCCCTCTGCCATACAAGATAGGCATCAGCGTTGCCAGAAAATTCATGCTGAAAAAAATCTGACGTTCGACAAGCACGGCGAGATAAAAGCCGTGCTTCAGTATGTCATTTCGTCGGCTTGACCGAGGTATCTGCAGTGAACAGATTCATTCAGTGCAGAAAGGGTGTTCCGCTGCCTTGTAACTTCATACATCATGATTGAGGCGGCACAGGCAACGTTGAACGAAGTCGCATAAGATTTTTCGTCCATCGGAATAGTGCAGAGTACATCGCAATATTCCTTGAACGCCTTGTTAAGCCCCATCGTTTCGTTGCCAAGCATAAGCACAAGCGGGTGCGAAAAATCAATTCCGTAGACAGGCTTTTCTTTGTGGGCGGTTGAGCCTGCCACGAGCAAATCTGGAAATTGCGCACGGAGGTTTTCGATATAAGCGTAAAGCTCGTTGTTGTCTTCAATGCGGATAACCGGCATGTTGAAGAACGAGCCCATTGCAGAAACAACCACGTCCGGGTCGTAAAGGTCAACTGAATGGCCTGTAATTATCAGCATGTCTACGCCAAGAGAATCGCATGAGCGGATTATAGTGCCGAGGTTGCCTTTGTTTGAAGGGCGGTCAAAAAGCACGATGAACGGTGCTGACGAAAGCTCCACGCTTTCGAGCTTGTCTTCGCGCATTTCGATTATTGCCATAAGCTCGGATGTGTCTTCTTTGCCGCTCAAGTCTTTCATAAGTTCAGGCGTAAGCACAAAGTTTTCTTCAGTTTTTACGCTGCTGATTACATCGCGTGCCCAGTCTGAAAGCTTGTTGCTGTCATAGATGAACGACTTGATGTTCCATTTGTTGGCAATAGCTTCGTTTAAGCTGCGCACGCCCTCAACCAGAAACTCGTTGTATTTGTAACGCTTGTTACGGTTTGTCTTGAGAACTTCAAATTTCTGATACGTGCTGTCTTTTGCGACAATTTTTGTTTCTTTCATATTAATTCACTTTATAAACTGGTATTTGATGCTTGAAATTTTATTATCGCTGAACTGTATATAAACTGTGTACTGGCAGTTGTTGTTAAAATCGTAAAAATAGACATAGTTTTCGCCTTCAGATTCAGTTTCAATTTCATCGGGCTTGCCTATAATCTCAAACAAGTCGTTTTTCTTCATTCCGATTTTTATTCCGTATTGCAGCAAGGTATCTTCATCAGCCTGATGATCTTCGTAATCGTCTGAACCAAGCACATCATCAGCGTTGCGGCAGAAGCTGTTTTTTCTTAGTGTAACGTTGTCCTGTATTTTCAGTTCGTTTGTCTTAAGATCATCAAGCGGAGCGCCCATTTTCCATTCATTTTTACCTATTTCAATTGCATGTTTGGGTAGTTCTTTTCCAATAGAAGATTTGTTTCCGTTTTTATTAATCATATAATATGATTCACCGTCATAAGAAAAAGTTCTTGCTTTTGCCTTTGCTATAGCGTTGTTATAGTCAGACGGAAGAAAATTCTTTATTACCGGCGCAATTTCAGCTTTTATGCCTTTAATAGTCTTGGTGTCAAAAGCTACAAAAGCGTACATTGAAAGCACAAAATACTTAACGCCGTTTTCTTCAATAATGTCGTCGATATAGACATATTCCGGAATATCATTCGCCCATGGTGCAAAATAACCGTTATAATTATGTATTTCTTTTCTATATTCATAGTCTGCCTTTGCCGGAAAAGAAGAGAGATAAAGATAATTCACCCATTTTTGCGTTGTTCCGTCAGAAATCAGACACCATTTATCAAGAATGCCGTTCTTGTATTCGCCTGTGCCTTCTGTTTTATAGACATTGACCACATCACCGAACTTTAAAGTGCCTGTTTTAGTGCCCTGCATGCTCGGCGCATTTCTCACTTTTAGAAAATCTGTATTCACAAAGCACTTTGTCTGAGAAAATGCCGGAACCACCGCCAATGCAAAGATAATAATAACTGATAGCTTTTTCATTTTTTTCCTTATTGTGCAACTGTGTTTTCAAGCCAGTTCAGGCAGTCGGTGTTTATCTGCTTAAGCTGAACGGCGGCTTTTACTTTTTGGGCGGTTCCGCTTAAAAGGCGTGACAAAACCGGCGATGCAAGCGATAAATCGCAGAGCCCCATGTGCCCTGTGCCCTGGTAATAAATGTTGGTGTAAAGCTTATTGCCGCTGTCAAGAAATTTTGCGTTGTTCTTGTACTGGCTCCATGTTCTAAGAAACTTGTAGCTAGAGTCTGAATAAATGTTCAGAAGCGGAATCTTGTAGTCGCTTTCATCAAAGACAAGCGCGCCGTTTTCTGCGCCCTTAACATCATACATGAACGGAGATTCCAAAGCGATGCAGGCAAGCACATCGCTTCTGACCCTTGCCATTGCATAAGCTGCCGAACCGCCGAGCGAATGTCCCAGAACAATGAATCTTGTTCCGCCAGCTTTTGCAAGATAATCGTCCATAACAGCATTCAAGTCGTCAATGCGGATGGACATCCATTCTTTAAAAAGCTCATAAGTCTTTTCAGCGTCTTTTTCGGGGTTAAGGCCGGACATCTGCTTGATGAAGATGCTGCTCGGGCCGGCTTTTTTTCCGTTTTTGTAGGTGATATTTGCTGTCTGACC
>CAMJMF010000066.1 GCA_946406925.1 uncultured Spirochaetales bacterium
CTGCTGGGCTTCTTATTTTATAATTGACGGCAGCGGTACTTTTGCCTGCAAGGGTGAGACTCTTGATGTAAAAAAAGGCTCTACAATTTTTGCAGCCCCGGACACAACAATCACTGCATCAGGCAGTTTCTCTGTAATGAAAATCTATCCGAAAAATTATTCAGCCAACAAACCGGCAAGGTAGTACAGCACTGCACATTCGTTCTCCTGCCAGATACGGAGACTTCTATTGACAGCGCAAATAAGATAACCAGAAACTTTATAAGCTTTTCTGATGCGTGCCACAAGCACAGACTCAAAGCCGTTTTTCACCAAAGTCTTGTAAAACACCGGCGAATTCTTCTTAACGGTATCAAGAGTATGTTCAGAAAAAAGGTCGTCAGTCATCAGATTTGCAATATCAGCCGCATCTCCGTCAAAAGCTCTGTTCATCACAGACTTCATTCTTCCGTCTTCACCGGCATAGAACAGATCATGTATTGTCAGAATTTCCATAAGCATAGGCATTACAGCCTGAAGCTTATGCTCAAAGTCTTCGGCTTTTTCCATAACCTTTCTAAGACGGTGCATGTCTGTAAAAACGCCGCGCCGGGCAATTTTAGAAACTTCCACATCGCGGTGCACTTCTGCATCATAAATAGTGTAGCAGTTGCGCCCTCTGTTTTTGCCGATATAGAGCATCTTGTCTATAAGACCGAATAAATCATTATAATTGTCTGCATTTTCAGGGAAAGACGCACAGCCGGCAGTTCCTGTAACAAAAGCACCGCCGTTGCCAAAATCCATATTGAAGCGCAGCGCAACAGAGTGAGTGTAGAGCTTCTCAAACAGGGCTTTTTTCTCACTCATTTTGGTATTCTTAAGGTCAATCAACAGAAGCTCGTCACCGCCGAAACGCCCTACAAGCCCAAAGCCGTCAACATATTCAGCAAGCCTTTTTGACACCGTAGTAAGAACGCTGTCGCCAGCACTGTGGCCAAAGCTGTCATTGATAAACTTAAAATTATCAAGGTCAAACATCGTAAAAGAAAACGGCTTCCGTTCAGCAATTAAAGAGCGGACAAATTTAACTGAATAGGCACGCGAAAGTATTCCTGTAAGCGGATCGAGAATCTCATCAAGACTTATTTCATCAATTATTCTGTCAAAAAAAGTGTACTTACGAAGCTTGTCGATGGTATAGACTATCTGGCCGTTATCAAGCCCGTTCTTTCTGCGGAGTACATCGGTAATGTCCACAAAGCTTCCGACAAGACCGACAATCTCGCCGTTTTCGTATAGAGGCCGTTTTGAGGCTACAATATCGCGTTCCTCGCCGCGTATAAAGCATTTGCCCTGCACTTTATAAGTGCTTTTGCCGGAAAGAACGCGGAGCTCGTCCTGCTTGAAAGGCTCAGGATCTGAGTGCCAGCCCATGTCCTCATCGTTTTTGCCGATAAGTACATCAACTGACTCAAAGCCGTAAAAGTCTAAAAACGCCTGGTTTACGCCCAAAAAGCGTCTGTCTTTGTCTTTCCAGAAAACACAATCCTGCGATGTATTGATTATGCTGTCAAACAACTCAACCGACATTTCCATAATGACATTTTATCTGCTATTAAAGGCTGTTGTCAAAATTTTTTGCTTCAATTTCCTTAAAGTATTTTACAGTGCCAACTTTCAGTTCATCAGTTGCATCTTCGTCACAGACAATAACAGCGTCTTTGTGCATTTGCAGCGCGCTTACAGTCCACATCTGGCTGATGCCTGCTTCTACAGCATGCTGAAGTGCCTGTGCCTTGTTATGACCGCAAATCAAGATTACAACCTCTTTTGAGTCGCAGATTGTGCCTACACCGACTGTCAGAGCTGTTTTTGGCACAAGGCTTGTGTCTCCGCCAAAAAAGCGCGAATTTACGATAATTGTGTCTTTTGTAAGCGCATTCTCTCTTGTGCGTGAAGCAAGCGAAGAGCCAGGCTCGTTAAAAGCAATATGACCGTCTACACCGACACCGCCCAAGAAAAGGTCAATACCGCCGTAAGAAGCAATTTTTGCCTCGTATCTGGCGCACTCTGCAACAAGGTCAGAAGCCATGCCGTCAAGAATGTTTACATTTTCTTTTTTGATGTTTATGTGCTTGAAAAAGTTTTCCCACATAAAATAGTGATAGCTCTGGTCATGCTCAGGCTTTAAGCCGACATATTCATCCATATTGAATGTAACTACATTTTCAAATGAAACTTTGCCCGCTTTGTTCAGTTCAATAAGCTTTTTGTAAGTGCCAAGCGGTGTTGAGCCTGTAGGAAGCCCTAAAATAAAAGGCTTGTCAGCTGTCGGTTTTGCCGCATTAATACGGCGAGCAATATGGTTTGCAGCCCAGTCTGAGCAGCCTGCATAATCATCACGTATAATAACTCTCATAAACTTTTCTCCATTTCAGTTTATTTAAATTTCAAGCGTTTTAAAAGTAAAGCCGCCGAAAACAGACTCTTTTATAGTAAAAAACTCTGTATTATATCTTTCGGTTTCTCCGGGGAAAGACACAACAGCAAAAGAAGGCGGAAATCCGCCGCGCGGTCTGAGAACACTGCCCGGATTTAACAGCAGCGAAGCGTTCGTTTCTTCTGAAAAAGGTCTGTGTGTATGACCAAAGAAAATCATGTCAGCGTCCATGGTCTCAACAGCCGCAGTCAGCGTTTCTATGCCCAAGTCTACGCCATGCCTGTGACCATGCATAAAAAGCAGATTGCGCCCCGCAATTCTAAGCATCTGCCTGTCAGGCACCTGAACCGCTATCTGAGCCACATTATCGTCTTCAATTTTGTTGATATAATAAGTGTCTGCATCACCATTGCCACGAACAAAGGCTATTACAGGCGGAAGAACTTCATAAAGCTCTTTGTCCTGCGCGGCTTTTTCAAGGCAGGTAATAACATCGCTTACGCCGTCACCCATAAAAACAAAAGCATCACAGTCAGCACAAAAAGCTCTGAGAATTGCTTCAAGCTCTTCAACAGCCCCATGAGTATCAGACACAGCAAGAATACAGGCGGAATTTAATTGTTCTATCCGTTTAATTTCTTCTTCAGAACCGACGAGCAGTGATGACTGCTGAATCAGTGCGTTCATTTCAACTCCATAAAACAAAAACAGTTAAGCCGCTTATTTGATTGTTCCATACCGTACCGGCAGAGCAGACTGCAGAACAAAGTGATTTGCAGGTCTTATTCCAGTTTCTGTATCAATATAAGGAAGAATCTGCCAATCAAAACCGGCTATATTTTGAAGAATATTCTTTATTGTTGCGGCATTTAATTCTTCGGCATTTTGTGAATACCGAATCAGTTTTGACAAAAGCAAAAACAAAGATTCTGCATCAACATGGCTCTGCAAATCAGCATTTTCAAGAACGAAAGCAGACACATATTCAGAAGGCAGCGGCTCGTCCTGCGGAAAAAGCGAATACACAGGAGTTTTCCAGCCCTGGTCGCGGAGAACCGTCAAGGACGCTGCTGTATCTTCAGGCGCACCCAAAGCTATAAGTGCATTTACCTTTGTATCGCGCACAAAATCACGCAAAAGCCCGATGCGAACCCGGCCGCCGTTTTTAAAATCATCTGGAAAAACAATAGGTCTTATTATACCACCGTTTTCTTCAAGACCGAATTCACTGTCAAGATAATTAAGGCAGTCCTTAAGGAATTCTGGTGAATTATAATTATAGGCAAAAAGAACAGCCGTAATGCCGTCTGCATTTATATCAGCTGCTTCTGTTTTATTTATCTGCTGAACAGGAACGGCTTCGCCTGCAACGGCAGTCTCTGCCTTTTTTGCGCATGAAACAAAAAGCAGCAGACAAGCAGCCGCCGCACAAAGAAATATTCTCTTCATAGTGAATTATATTATCCTAAAAATCAGACTTTGTACAACAGCCTTCTTTTCGCAGACGCGGCGGGGGTTGAAAATCAGCTTCTATTTATGTTAAATTCCACACATGGAAATGTTATCAATCCTACTGCAGGTTATTGGAAGCTTGGGTTTTCTGCTCTACGGCATGAAGCTTATGAGCGATGGTATTCAAAAAAGTGCGGGCGAAAAACTTCAGCGTGCTCTAAGCGTTGTAACAGGCAACCGCTTTGTAGGACTTTTAACAGGACTGCTAATCACAATGATTATTCAGTCCTCCGGCGCGACAACCGTCATGGTTGTTACGTTTGTCAACGCGGGGCTGCTTACACTGGCGCAGTCTGTCGGCGTAATTTTCGGCGCGAACATCGGTACAACTATCACCGCATGGATTGTTGCGCTTTTCGGTTTTAGTTTCAAAATTGCTGACTTTGCCATTCCGGTTATCGGAATCGGTTACTTCCTTTCTATTATAAAGAAATCAAATTACAAGAATATCGGCGAAGCTATAATGGGCTTCGGCATGCTGTTCCTCGGTCTTTCAGGGCTGTCTGACGCGTTTACATTCGAGCAGCTCGGCTGGCTTTTCAGCATTCAGGGCAGCGGAACAAGCTCGCTTATTCTTGGTTTTATCATAGGCATTCTGGTTACTGCGCTGCTGCACTCTTCTTCAGCGTTTTCTGCCATCGTAATTACAATGGCGTTTAACGGCTTAATCAACTGGGAACTTGCGGCTTCAATGACACTGGGAAGCAACATCGGCTCTACAATTGACGCAATTCTTGCTGCAATAGGAAAATCTGCCGACGCAAAGCGTTCTGCACTTATTCACGTTTTCTTCAATGTTTTTGGTACGATTTTAGTTGTAATGTTCTTCAAACCGTTCCTCAACCTGATTATTCTTTTGACGCCGGGCCACGAAAACTCAAACATTGCAATCCGCATTTCAATGCTGCACACAGTTTTCAAGACACTTTCAACGGTTGTGCTGCTGCCGCTGCAGACACCGCTTATCAAGCTTGCCACGCTTATTATCAAACCTGACAGCTCAGAAAAAACAGGCGTCTACAAGCTGGAATTCACCGGCTCGTTTGCCAAAGACAGCATAGCGGCGCACATTATTCAGGCTGAAAAAGCTATTGCCGACATGACAGACGCTGTTTCTGAGATTTTTGACAAGATTCAGATTGGCATTATGACGCGCGACGAATCTTTTATTGAAGAACACAAAGAAGCAAGCATTCAGGCCGAAAACTACGTTGACCAGATGCACGAACAGATTACGCATTATCTTGTAAAGTGCGAAACACTTCAGATTTCTGAAAAGCAGCTAAACCATATTTCTAGCATGATTCAAATAGTAGACGAACTTGAGAACATGTGCGACAGCTGTTTCTCCACGATTACGCTTATAAACCGCTCTATCGAAAAGAAAATGAAATTCCAGCAGGAAGACATGGAACGCCTTCTGCCGTACATTGAGCTTGTGCGCCAGTTCCTGCAATTTATAAGACGCAACATCAACAGCCAGCTTACGCCAGAAAAGCTTGACCTTGCACGAGAATTTGAAGACGGCATTGACTCTTTCCGCAAAGACTTGAAGAAAGTTGCAAGAAAGCGGCTTGAAGGCGGCGCAGACGTTAAGGCAGAACTTTTGTACATTGATATGGTACGCCGCATCGAGCACATCGGCGACAACTGCTTCAGCATTTCTGAAAGCCTGACCAACCGTTAGGGGCAAGACACCCAAATCAAGCTACAAGGAGAGAAAAATGAAAACGAAAAACATTTCTTTATGGCTTTTGCTATTATGCATCATAAGCTTTCTTTTTGGGTGTGCGTCCACACAACACTTATCCAGCAAAACATTAATTCAAGAAGAAGAAGTTACTCTTTCAAAGAAATATAGTATCAGATCATATATAACGAATTCCGTTTCAGACCCAGAATACGCACGGTTGTTTATCAATAATGATGAAGTATTCAGATGCCGCGGGGCTAGTCAAATAGAATTTAAAATTGAAAATGACACTTTAACAATTTATACAAACGGCAATTTAAAATATGAATATGACCGAATACAAAAGGATTCTTACGAAGAACTACAGATAATATATTTGAAAATATAGGAATTTAAAAGATTGAGATCACTCTCTCCGATCTTTTAGAGCAGCTTTTTCGCTAAAAGCAGGCGTTATTCTCTTAGTACAAGAGGAGAGAAAAATGAAAAAAATATTCGCTATAACAGCTTTGAGTCTTATTTTTATATCATGTACCACAAACAAGACTGAAAGAGATATTAATACATACATATCGAAGAACATAATGGCTGATGCACAATCAGTGATTATGGAGACAACAAGAGAAGACATAACTCCTGATAAAATAAAAATAACCGATATGTTTGGAGATGCACAAAACCCTTTTACTGGGGAAAAATATTTTAGAGATTATGTATCATATCCATATTATAGCATACGCAAATTTTGTTCTGCATTGGATGGTGTAATCACCAAAATTGATTACCCCACAAACTATTATGGAGATGCAAATCTATCTATCATAGTAAAAACAGAAGAATTAGAAATAGAATATATTGGATTGATGAAAATCAATCCAGATTTAGCACTCGGCGATAAAATAAATAAAGGAACTTATCTAGCGACAATGCTTGGCGGCGGAGATTCTGGAATGGTATTAAGCATTAGAATGAGATATAATGGAGAAGTAATAAATCCAGCCCCATGGTTTTAAGCTATAATTCTGATTTATGCAAAATACCCAAACGGGAAATCGGCGATTGTTGTGCTGCCGCCGTGTCCCGGCAAAACTACAGTTTCAGCCGGAAGACTGCTTAAGCTTTTAAGGCTGGCTCTCATCTCTTTTTCGCTGCCGCCGGTTAAGTCTGTTCTGCCACAAGAGCCTGCAAACATTGTGTCACCAGAAACCAAAAGCCCGGCGGCGGCACAATAAAGGCAGATTGACCCTGCGCTGTGCCCCGGAGTATGCAGCACTTTAAAGCCGCCTGCAAAATTCTCAGAATCTTCAAACAGCGTTTCGCCGCCTTCAAACAGCACATCAGGCTCACGCACAGCCTCAGGCAGACTCTGCATTATATAAAAGCTGAAACCGCCGCCGCCAAAAGCGCCGCACTGCTTTTGTCTTAGGTCTGCGCCCAAATATGCAGCTTCGTTTTTGTGCGCATAAAACTTGCAGTTAGCAAAAGCCTTCAAAAGGTCGTCTGTCCCGCCGATGTGGTCAAAATGCGAATGCGTAAGCACAACAGCAATTAAATCGAGATTGTGCTTTTTTAGAAGTGCTGCAATTTCGTCAGCGTTTCCGCCCGGGTCAATTACGGCGGCTTGTTTTTTGTTCAACTTAAGAATATAGGTATTCACCTGAAGAATGCCTGTTTCCAAATGCAAAATACTGTCCATAAGTTTTCCTCAAAAAAAAGGCTGCCCAAACCAAAATTGGACAGCCGTTCCATTAAAAGTGCTGCAATTAGACATGTTCGGAAACTTCCGCTTTCCGAACATGAACTTTAGTAAATCGCAATTTTGCAAGGCTTTAGCCTGAAAAATTGCTGACCTTTTCGGAAACTAACCGAGTTTTCGAAAAGGTCTGTTATTCTGCACTTTCTGTTGTTTCGGTTTCTGCAATTGGTGCGCTTTCTACAGCTTCTGTTTCAACAGCACCTTCCTGTGCGTCTGCAGCTACCGGCGCATAAGACTCTTTGCGGCGTGAATAGCTTACGCTCAATTTTCTGCCGCGGTATTCAATGCCGTCAAGCTTCTGAATTGCGCTGTCTGCATCTTCTGCGAAAAGTGTTACAAACGAATAATTGTCGCATACACGGATATCGCCGATGCGTTCGCGGGCAACGCCGCCCACTGTAGAGAAAAGACCGACAAGCTCTCTTGCAAAAACGTGGCGGTTGCGGCCAACGCTTACAAACACTGTCTGGGCAAATTCTTCTGCAATCTGGGCTCTTGCAACTGGTGTTCTTGCAGCAGATGAATCAGCTGTGTGACCTTCGCCTGAAACTGAAGAACTGCGTGAAGAATAATTAGAATCCTGATAGCGCATGTGGCGCGGGTTGCGGTCACGTCTATGATAACTGCCGCGGTAGCCGCCTGAAAGCTGTTTTGCAAAATAAGCCGCAACATAAGTTCTCATTGTAAGTGGAACATTTGCTTTAAAAATCTTTTTAAGCTCATTCATTTCCAACGGATCTTCTTCTGATTTAATCCGGTTTACTGTTTCCTGAAGCAAAGATGAAATCTGTTCAGCATTAATTGAAAATTCATTTCTAGACATTTAATACTCCTGTAAAACTGCGCATAACAAAGCGCCTCAAAAAAAATAACCAACCTCGCCATAATTTCGGCGGGCATCACTTAGTGCTCTAAAGGCACTCTTAACAAAAATACAGAACCAAGCTGAGAAAAACCTTCTCTTTCAAGAATCTTCTTGAAAAAATCAGGAATTATTGAACATGAAACAGCAATTGTCTTAACAGAGCTGTCTCTTAACTGTTCCACCAAAAACTCAAGCAGTTCTTTTCCAAGCCCCAACCCCCGAAAATGAGGAATAACAAACAACGCCGAAATCATTATGACAGAAGAATCTGCACAGGTTTTAAAACCTGCTGCAAAACCTACAGGCTCACCCGATACGGTTTCACAAAACACAACAGTCCGAAAACCCTTTGAAGAATCATCGACTTTTTTCCATTGCTCTGACAGAACATCGCCCAAATCTGTTCCGTAAAAGTCTTCAAATTCTTTTAACAGCTCTTCTTCACATGTTTTTTCAGCCTGTTCACCTGAAGCCGCCGCAAGTCTGAACAAAAAGTCATCATGCAGAAGCTCGTCTTCATTCTCTTCAGGCTCAAGCTCAAGTCGTTCCAAGCCCCAAAGTTCTCTTAAGTCGTCAAACCAGCTTAAGATTACCTGATTCATTTCATGCTCTTTAAAAGAAAACCACAGACGTTCAACATCAGGGTGCGCTTTCAGAACATTTTTGAATTTGCGGAAAACTCCATTGCCGCTTTTCAATATCAAGCGCAATTCTTCGCATACAGGCGGATTCTTCAGAGAAGCAACAAAATGCTCCATCATGCGAAACCCGCTTGCAGAATTCCACACAGGCAGCTTGTAATAACGGTTTTCATCTGACGAAACAACTTCAGTTTCCGGCAAAATTACTCCGTCAATGGAATCAAAGACAAATGCCCCGCTCTGATTTTCCATTGCATAGATAATTTCGTCTGTTAATTCCGAAGTTAATTCCGTTATCATAAGTGCCATTTTATCACAAAATATGCACTTTTTAAACTGTATTTAGGGGGAAGTCACCCCATTCATCATTGCAGTAACAGAGCAACCTCGCAATTACTCTATGTCTTTGCGGGTTTTGCAGATTTTGCTGATAAGACCGTATTTTTTTGCCTCTTCTGCATCAAGCCAATAATCGCGGTCAGTGTCTTTAGCAACATCATCTACAGATTTGCCCGTTTCAGCTGCAATCATCTCATTAATCTTTACGCGCATTTTTTCAAGTTCCTGCGCATGAATTTCGATTTCCGTTGTTACACCCTGCATTCCGCTCATCGGCTGATGAATAAGATAACGGCTGTTCGGCATACCGAAACGTCTCTCTTTTGGAGCAGCAAGCAGAACAATTGAAGCAGCGCTTGCAATTAAGCCCATACCGATTGTAATTACAGGTGCATTTATAAAACGGATCATGTCAAAAATTGCATAACCTGCATCTGCGTCTCCTCCCGGTGAATCGATGAAAAGACGGATAGGCTCATCAGAATCTGCCTCAAGAATAAGCAGCTGACGTGCAATTTTTTCTGCAAGTTCTTTATTGATTTCGCCTGAAAGGATAATCTGGCGGGTTTTTAAAAACTTGGCGGACAATATATCTGCACCGGCTTCTTTCTCGTCTGTCTGCTTTTTCTTTTCGTCGTCTTCTTTTTCACTCAAGAGAATTTCAAAACGTTTGTCCATAAAAAACCTCTGTAGCAAATCTTTCTAACTCTGACTTTCTCTAAAATCAAATTTATACTAATAATCCGAATACTAATATAGAAAAAAAACGGCGTTTCTGTCTACTCTTTTTCACAATTGAGTTGCGCAGCTTTTTGGAGCGCACTGCTTTTCGCAGCAGCCCAATCTATGAATAAAGTTCTATCGGCGAAAAGTGCCGCTTTTGCAGAGCAAAACCGGCAGTCTGTGTACATCGCTGCCTTGACTCGCAAAGACGCAGGTGTACAAATTCAGCGGATAATGCACAAGATTTTAGTATGGCACATCTTTAAGAGTTGGATACGGTTCTCCTGCCTTGTGCTCCCAATAAGTTGGAAATGCTGTAACGAGATTATCTGCGTTGGTCATAAAGTCTCCATCAGTAATATTGCCTAAACCATCTATTGGTATAGAACCTTGCTGGTTATAATAAAAACCTACTGTAGATCCAATGCCAGTTGCTAATGATCCGCCACATAAAGAACCAGAGGTACTACCGCCATTTAATAACCCTGTATTGTAACAATATATAATATCTGCATTACTACCGCTCGCACCAACATAACCTGCAATACCACCAGCTCTCGATGCAGTAACAGTATTACATGTTATTGTACCTGTATTGTAGCATTGTTCAATATTTCCATAAGAATATCCTGCAATACCGCCAACAACCGGTTGAAAAGTTCCTTGGCTTGATATGCTGCCTGTATTATAACAGTAATAAATTCCATTATAGTTATATCCTGCAATACCGCCTGTATGTCTTAGATTGCCTGATATATTTGCGGTATTAGCACAATTCAAAATCATACCATTGTTATATCCTGCAATGCCGCCAACATAACTGTCTGTATTTGATGTGCTCGCATTTATCTGCCCTGCAACTTTTACAGAAATTATATAAGCATCATCACTTGTTTTTGCAAAAAGGCCTGCATAAGAAGAACTACCTGATTCAATGCAAGTAATATTCTGAAGTGTTACAGTTTTTCCATTTCCATTGAAATATCCATTAAAGCCATTTGTAATATTAGTGAAAATCTTCGATGTTGATACATTACAGTTAAGAGCTATCTCCTTTCCGTCAAAATCTTCATCATTGTGGGTGTTCATCAAGTCGTTGAACTCTTGTTGATTTGTTATCAGTATTTCATTTACCAAATCAGAATAATCACATGTATAGTCTGGCTTAAAAACAGGCGAAATAACAACATCGCCTTTTGTAACACCTGGAGTATATGTCTTACCATCTTGTGTTATCCAGTGGTCAAATATAAAGCCGTCAGCTGTTGCTTCGGGCAGTTTTGATGCAATTTCATTTATTGTGCAGATGTCCGTAGTAATACCTGTAAAACTTGCAGAAGGTATTGGTGCTGTAAGACTAAGTGCATCATAAGCTTCCTGATACAAATTCTGAGTCATTTCTGTTAAACATTCAAACTTATATGGTGTCGGTATAGAAATGTGGTTGTCGCCAACTCCTATTGTTATAGGACCGGCAGATGAAGTTCTTGTTGTGTTGTCCTGCATTTCTATTTCTGTAGAAACTGATACAACATCGCCTTTCTTTAGAGAAGTTAAAAGCTCGGCTATGGCGTCTTTATCACCGCTGTCAAATGTATGGGTTGTAGTTGCCCCTTCAGAAGTTACGGTTATTGTGAGAGTAATTTTTGACCACTGAATATCAGTGCATGGCGTAAAAGTGCCGCCTTCTGCAGAAATAGCACTTGCTGAGCCACCGCCTAAACCGCCGCCGCTCGTGTTGCCGTTGCCCCAGCCGCCAGCATCACCGCCATTGTGCAGCTGATTTGAGCCGGAAAAAGAAACAGCACCGCCGCCTCCGCCACCGCCGCATGAGATAATTAGAGCTAATATAAAGGAATAAATCAATGCAAAAAGAACATACTTTTTCACGCCTGTCTCCTCATAAGCGCTTATATAAAAACTTTTACAATATAAAAGATAACACAATCACTCTGAATGTCAAGGCGTGAGGAATAGCTTTTTGGAGCGCACTGCTTTTCGCAGCAGCCCTATGAAACAATGCTAATCAGCGCATGTATTCTTTGATTAAATCGTAGAGTTCGCGGTCTACTTTAAAACCTTCGATGTTCTCCCAGATTGTTCCCGGGCGGTTGTGGCCGATGATGCCGAATTCACCGATGAAATTCCACAAAGAAAAGCCCCAGCCTAATTCGCGGTAGACTGAAAATAAGTCGTTGAACCAGTTCATGGCAGTAGCGTGGTCTGTCTTTTCATAGCAGCCGAATTCGCCGACATGCACCGAAACGCCTTTATCAGACAAAGCTTTCCACGGCGCATAATGCTCAAGCAGTGTGTCTCTGTTCCAAATTTTGCCGTCCCATTCTGTGCCGGGATAAACAGGCGCTTTGCCGGTCTGTGCGGCAGGGCACCATGAAGCCTGATAATGCGTTACAGACATAGGCTGGTAACCGCGTGTACTGTGAATTGCACCCAAATCAGCCAGCTCAGGCATTGCCTCATTGCCGCCGCAAAGACCGTCAAGCACAATCGGGCGGTCTTTTGTAACAGAACGAATTGCTGCAGCTGTACGACGCATAAGCTTTTCGTGAATATCTCTTGTCATGCCGTACTGCCCGATGTTCGGCGGCTCGTTCAGCAAGTCAAAGCTGAGCTGGTCTGCAGTATAAGACGCGTAGCGTTCAGCAAGAAATTTCCACAGAGAAACAAAAGCGTTCTGCGCAATTTCGTCCTGCCAGAGATTATGCTTTTCAAGCTCATTTCCGTTAATGCAATAACCCGGTGCTCTATGAACATTAAGTGAGCAGTGCATTCCTCTTGAAACTACAGCCTCGACACATGCATCAAGCCTTTTCAGCATTGCCTCGTCGCGGTTTTCATAATCAAAGTTGTGCGTCCAAAAGCGGTAATCAGTCGGCACGCGTATAAAATTGCAGCCCATATCAGCTATAAAATCAAGTTCGTTTTCGTTTATCACAATTTCAGAAGGCGAAACTTCTTTGCGCTCTCCCATAGAGAAAAGCCATATCATGTTGAAGCCGTACCATTTCTTGTTATTCATTATTTTACCAGCCTAAAGGTTCATTAGCATTGTCCGGCATACTAGACCTGTTCGGAAACTCGGTTAGTTTTCGAACAGGTCAGCAATTTTTCAGGCT
>CAMJMF010000067.1 GCA_946406925.1 uncultured Spirochaetales bacterium
GTTGGACGTGCAATGCTTGCAATTCTTGAAAATTACCAGAACGCAGACGGTTCAGTTTCTATTCCGGAAGTGCTTGTTCCATACTGCGGCTTTGATAAGATTCTTCCTAAAAAATAAGCACATTGGGGCTTGTCTAAGAGCTTAGACATAGCCCCGCAACAGGAATAATTATGCCTAAAGTACCAAAGCGCTTTGCCGCAGCAAATTTTATTTTGATGCTCTTTCTTTCAATTGTTGTTGCTCTTGCAATAATGAAGATAGCCGCCAAAGTGCTTATTCCTGTTGTGCTTGCAATTCTTCTTTCGCTTGTTCTTGTTCCTATTGCGTCTGTTCTTAACAGAAAGCTCAAAATACCGAACATTCTTTGTATAATTCTTGTTCTTGCAGCGCTTATTCTTGTGGTTTTCTTTGTTGGAACAATATTGCTTTCAAGCATACGCACAATAGTTGAGCAATACCCTAAATATGAGCAGCGCTTTCTTGTGATTTATGAGCATATAGCCGCAATAATGGAGCTGCCCTTTGACGAGGGCTTAAGCCTTTTCACCAACCTGTGGATGCAGGAAGGCGTAAGAACCTTTATTCAGGATCTTGCGATTGCGCTTTCTACAAAGCTTTTTTCGCTTATAAAAGATTTTTCAATGGTTGTTTTGTTCTGTTTCTTCTTTATGTCAGAATTCAGATATTTCAACACTAAAATGGAATTTGCTTTTGCCGATGTAATGCCGAACAAAATCCGTTCCATGATTACGAACATTACAAATCAGGTAATTAAATATATTTCTGTTAAGTTTTTTATCTCGCTTCTTACCGGAATAATTGTCTATATAGGCTGTCTCTGCACAGGGCTTAACTTTCCTATGCTCTGGGGCTTCATAGCCTTTGTAATGAATTTTATTCCGACAATCGGCTCGATTTTTTCTTGTGTAACAACAATTCTTTTTGCGCTGCTGCAGTTCTGGCCTTCTCCGCTGCCGGTAATCGTTATTTCAATTATTCTTATTGGAATCAACACACTTTTGGGCAATATCATTGAGCCGAAAATTCAGGGCGAAAATCTTGGCTTGAGTCCGTTCATTATAATTGTTGCTTTGTCTGTCTGGGGCTGGATCTGGGGTTTTGCCGGAATGGTTATTTCTGTTCCGCTCATGGTAGTTATAAAGATTATCTGCGAGAACATTGAATTCTTAAAGCCTGTTTCTATTCTTTTTGGAACATTGCCGGCTGCTGTGCCTGAAGGCATGAGCATCAGCGAGGCAGAAGCAGAAGCTGCCGGAGCCGCCACAGAAAGCACAGCAGAGGTTGCCGCTGCAGAAAGCACTGAAGAAACAGAAGCCGCTGAAGAAAGCGCGCCAGCCGCAACCCCAGAAGCTGCTGAATAGCACAGCGCCTATGCTGTGTATGAATTGTACAATTCTTCTAGCTGCTGCCTGCACTGAATGAACACAGTGCCCAGAGCCGGGTCAAAATGCGTTCCGAGTGAATCTTTTATTATGTCAAAAGCCTTGTCATAAGAAAAGCTGTCTTTGTAACAGCGTCTGCTTACAAGCGCGTCAAACACGTCTGCAAGCGCCATTATGCGCGCCTCAAGAGGAATAGCGTTTCCGCTTAATTTTTCGGGGTAGCCCTGCCCGTTAAACTTTTCGTGGTGATAATGCGCAATATTTACGGCAATAGACTTAAACTCAAGGTCTTCAACTTCTTTAAGCACGTTCTCTACAATGCGCGCGCCCTCTTTTGAGTGCTTCTTCATTATCTCGTATTCTTCGTCTGTAAATTTGCCGGGCTTGCGCAGAATAGCGTCATCAACGGCAATTTTACCAAGGTCGTGCATAGGCGCGGCTTTTATAACGGCTTCACAGAACGCGTCTGTAAGAAAGCTGAATTCCGCAGACTCTTTAAGTGCCTGCATAAAAATCTTTACGCAGTCACTTGTGCGCATAATGTGCCCGCCGGTAGAGTTGTCGCGGCTTTCAACCATAACAGCCATTCCTGTTACAATTGAGTTTTGAATAGAAAAGATTTTGCGCGTCTTTGCATCAAGCGCCGCCGTCATCTCGTTGAATGAATCTGCAAGCTTGCCGAAAGAATCGGTTGAGACTATGTTAACGCGCGTGCTGTAGTCGCCGTTCTTAATTTTTTCAGTTCCGTTATAAAGCTTTTTGAGCGGCGCGTTGAAATAATCAAGAAAAACAACGCAGAGAATTATGCCGAAAACTATAAGCACAATCTGTGCAACAAGCGTTGTGGTGTCAGGCTTTATTCCGCTGCCAAGCTTTTCCGCATAAAAAGCCGAAAGAATGTAGAGCATGGGCAAAATGCCTGCGGAAATATAAAATACAAAGAACAGAAACCTGACCGACGGATTGGCAAAGTTCTTGTATCTTGTCAGATGACCTTCAGGGAAAAACATGGGAAGAAAGAGCTTGCGGTGCAGCGTTTCAAGCGAAAAATATGAGATTGTAAAGCTCAAAAGCCCAATCAGCATTGTGCTCAAGCCAGAAGTCAGCAGAATCGGCGCGATTGATATGCCGTTGTTATATTTTACAATAAAGAGAATAACTGCTTCTAATATAAAGAAAAACACCCAGCCGCTTACTCCAAGAAAAGAAAAAGCCGCAGGCATATTTATAAACCGGCTGTAGAATTTATTACCTGATGTGTTGTGGATATAGCTGAAACATAAAACCGTCGGAATGGTATAAGTGGTTATCATTATCAACGGAATATATTCCTGATATGTTTCAAGCAGGCGCAAATATTCCTGCATGCTGAGGCTTTTCAGTGAAGGCGGAATCGGCAGCATAACGCCTATAAAATTTGAAAAGGCAACAATCAAACCGTAGAGCAAGGCAATATATATACGCTTTTTTAAGGTTAATTCCATGCTTAAAGTATACGACAAATCTGCGCGCCGTTCAATTGCAGAAAAGACTGATTAAATCAAAAGGTTCGGCGATTGTGTACTCGGGCGACTTGACTTTGCCGAAACCGTATGAGGCATAGACTATAGGCACACCGGCTTTGGCGCAGGCATCTGCGTCTCCCTGTGTGTCACCAACATAAACGGGCGACTTTAAGTTGTTGCGTTTTGCTATAAGCTTTATGTTCTCGTCTTTTAGCATGCCGGTGTCGCCGTTGCAGGTAAAATCCTTAAAGTATTGTGCAAAGCCGGTTTTGCGCAGCATAAGCTCAATATAGCCGCTCTGGCAGTTGCTCACAATAAACAGCGGATATTTTGCTGCAAGCTTTTCGAGCGTTTCTGCCATTTTTGGGTAGAGTCTGCCGGATTCTCTTTCAACATAAGATTCTTCGTAATTATAGCAGAGCGGCTTGAATTTGGCTCGGACTTCTTCAGACTCATCCGGCAGTATGCGTTCAATAATCACTTTCATGGGCAGCCCGAAAAGCGATTTGAGTGTATCAGCTGTAACATGTGCATAGCTTAAGCCGCATTCGTCAAGCGCAACATTCCATGCCTTTTCTACAACCGGCGTTGTGTCCCAAATTGTTCCGTCTACATCAAATATCAGAGAATCTATCATGAAAAACCTCAAAAAACAAAAAAGCCGGAGGTACCAACGATCTCCGGCGTTGTAAAGCTAATTAAACAGTATCTTCTTCAAGACCGTCTTCGCCCATGTAGTAGGTCTTAAGCGGCGGAAAACCGTTGAAAGCAACGCTTGCGTATGTTGATGTGTATGCGCCGGTAGAAAGCCAGTAAATCTGGTCGCCCGGCTTTAAATCTATAGGCAGCTTATATTTTTCAGTTTCATAGATTATATCCATACTGTCGCAGGTCGGGCCGGCTATAATGGTTAAGCCCTCTTTTCCGCCGTCTTTTTCAGTAATAACCGGATATTTAATAGATTCATCAATAGTTTCAATAAGACCGTTGAATTTGCCGGCGTCAATGTAGACCCAGCGTTCAAGGGCTGTGTTGTTCTTGCGCGAAATAAGCACAATTTCTGAAGTCAAAATGCCTGAATCGCCTACAAGAGAACGTCCCGGTTCAAGAATAATCATAGGAATTTCTTCGCCGAAGTCGTCCTGAAGGTATCTTGTAATTTCAGAAGCATATTCTTTCAGCTCGTTTGTCGGCTGAATATAATGTGCAGGGAAACCGCCGCCCATATTGATCATAGAAAGGCGGATGCCCTCCTCGTCTTCAAGCGACTCAAAAAGGTACTTTGTCTTTGCAATGGCGTCATTCCACTGACCGATATCGCGCTGTTGGCTTCCTACATGGAAGCTGATGCCGTAAGGTGTAAGACCAAGATCGCGGGCAAGAACCAGAAGGTCATAAGCCATATCAGGGTGGCAGCCGAATTTTCTAGAAAGCGGCCAGTCTGCTGTAGGTGAATTTTCAACAAGAATGCGGACAAAAACACGTGAACCAGGCGCATTTTTTGCGATAGTCTTCAAATCTTCTTTTGAGTCTGTCGCAAACATTCTTACGCCTTTCTCGTAAAAATACTTGATGTCCTTAGCTTTTTTAATGGTGTTTCCGTAAGAAATTCTGTCCGGCGAAATATTAAGAGAAAGCACCTTATCAAGCTCATAGCGCGAAGCTATGTCGAAATTTGAGCCGAGAGAATCAAGCAGTCTTAAAACAGGAATGCCAGGATTCGATTTTACTGCATAATAAATATGCGCATAAGGAAATGAATCTTTGAGCTGAATAAAATTCTTTTTGATTGTTCTAAGATTCACTACAATGTTCGGAGTTTCAAATCCCTTAGAAAAATCCAGGAACCGTTTCCACTCTGTGTCAGAAACAAAATCTTTGCGGTTAAACATACAAATGCACCTTCCTGTTGAAACTATACTTTGGCGATAATATCACATTGTCTTGCAATATGGTATATTTATTTAAGATTTTTTTGCAATTTTTACAAGTTTTTGCATGATACTCACTGAAGCATCGCACCGTAGTGCTTTTCATACAAGAAACGCTTGTCTTCAGGCTTGAGCGACTCAAAGCGGCAGATAACCGAAACGCGCGCGCCTTCTACAAGCACAGCCATTACAATGCATTTTGCGGTAATTACGCGTATGCCGGCCCTGAACTCAAAAATGTATTCCTGCCGCTCCGTAAGAGAGATTGTGGTTAAGTCGCAGCCAAGACATACGTACATATCTGAAATATAAAGAATATCCATCGGCGGCACGCGCCCAAGAACAGAACCGGCTTTTTTCTCGGGGTACTGCGACAAGAAAGCTGAAGCCGCAAGATAGACAAGCTGAAACTCGCACTTGGCGGCGTAATCTTCGATTCTGCACTGCCCGAAATAAGACCTTTCAATTGAGACAACGCTTGCCCTCGGTGCTTTGCTTATGGGCACATACACGCAGTCCGCAAGAATGTGCAGGTTGTCGCGCACGCGGGCAAGAGAATCAGAAAAAGGCGCGCGGTTGTCCAAATCTCTTGCGAGAAAACACGCACCATAAGGAAAAGGCGACGCAGACGGAAGCCGCTTGCCCGGAAAGAAGAGCATTTTTCCTGTCTGATGAAGCAGAGCCGCCAAATCTAGAGGAACATCAGCCTCGCGCAAAAACGAATATCTTGAAAGCAGAGAAAAGAACAGAATCTCATCGTCAAAAGAAACATTCTGCCAGATAAACGGCGAGAAAAGCGGGAAAAGCTTGTTTGAAACACATGAAACAAAGCTGTCGGGCTTTTTTGTGCCTTTTTTGTCAATATTATAAAACAGCCTGCCGTGATAGGCATTTATGTCAAAAACTTCTTCGTCAATAGTCTTGGCAATTTCTTTAGCTATGCCGATTGCGGCAGAATCACCTTTTGTCTGCAGAACAGAATTAAACTGAAGCCCGCGCTTATTAAAATAAAATGAAACAGTTACCTCGCTTTTTATTTCATGCAGCCATATAGGCACGAGGCTTTTTGGAAAAATTATAACAGTTTCCCTCGTCATATATGAGCCGGGTTCAAGCCTGAATGTATCATCAAATTGAGGTGAACCGGAAATTGTTAAAGCAGGCGATTCAGTCTTAAGATATTGGATTACAACATCGCGCTGAATACCCGTCAGAACTTCATTCATTTACTTGTTCTCCAAAAACTACTTGTTCAATATACCATACTTCTTTGTCTTTTAAAACATAAATCAATAAATCTATATGTTTATTTTCACCAATCAGCCTTGCAGGAATTTCAATACAATTATCCAGGAAAGAAGGCTTGCCATAAATTATGTCACCGACAACAGGAAGATTATCAAAATAAGGCTGCATTACATAAGGCAGAAACGGATAAGACGGGTCTAAATATTTGGCCTCAACTACCCGTTTCTCTTTTCTGGCAAATGCCGCCTTGTTGAAAAACTCATCGAGCATGCTTAAAAGCTGGTACTCAAGCCGCGATGTATCAAGCGAGCCGAAGTCTTTATATTCCGGGTAAATATTCCCTGAAGGCAGAACGGCAAGGCAGCCGGCCGGAAGCGGTGCGCTGATTTCTGAAAGTGTAAGTACATAATCTTTTGGTGATTCTATTTCTTTTTCCCACTTTTTATCTTTAACTCTTTCGTCAACTACTTCTTTTACAGTTGATTCTGTGGCTTTAAAAACAACAACTTCTTTTTTGCATGAAAACAGACAGAAAACTAAAAGCACCAAGAACACAGAAAGTGCCGCAGGAACAAGGCTTTTGCGTTTTGTATCCGGCTTTTTTGAAGCCAACCCAGTTAATAAACGAAACATGTTCTAATTTTAGCATATTATGCACAAATAAGACAGTCTGAAATTCAGTTTGCACATAAATTTTAGGAAATGCTTGACACAGCAATTATTCTGCACTTAGAGTAAATTCAACTACCTATGATTTTATTTTCAGAAGCATTTAAATTATCAGAAGCAGTCAGAGACCCTATCTGGCACCACATTTATCTGACTGAAGCGCTTATGAATGCGGCAGCCTCGCCTGCTTTCAGGCGGCTGTGGAAGATTCAGCAGCTCGGCCCGACTTCGCTTGTCTACCCAGGCGCTACACACACGCGCGCAGCCCATTCTTTTGGTGTTTATCACGTTGCGCTAAGACTTTTAAGCACTTTATGCGAAAAAGACGCCGACCAGTGGGTAACACGCCAGGGCTGTGCTTCTTTTCTTGCCGCGGCTTTGTTTCACGATATCGGGCACTTTCCGTATACACATTCATTAAAAGAACTGCCGCTGAAAGACCACGAAGACCTTTCAAGCTCGCTTATTCTGTCTGAGCCGCTCAAAACCTTAATAGCCAAAACAGGCGCAGACCCTGAGCAGACCGCGGCAATTGTGAGCCACCAGAAAACAGAGACCGACGACGAGACGCGCTTTTTTAGAATTCTGCTTTCAGGCGTGCTTGACCCTGACAAGCTTGACTATCTTAATAGAGACGCATATTACTGCGGCGTTCCTTACGGCATTCAAGACACTGATTTTATTCTTTCAAGGCTCAAGCCTGACAAGCAGAAAGGCATCTTTCTTGATTCGGCGAGCCTTATGTCGATTGAACATGTGCTTTTCTCAAAATATATGATGTACAGGGCTGTTTACTGGCATAAATACGTGCGCATTGCAACCGCAATGATGAAAAAGACTATTTTTGCCGCACTAAAAAAGAATGTAATCTGCCCTGAAGAGCTTTATTCGCTTGACGATTATTCGATTTTTACTCTGATAGGCTCAAAGAACTTTGAGGAAAAATTCTGCGCGGAACAGCTTGAAAAGCACAGTCTTTTCCAGATTATTGCAGAAATTCCGTTTGACGGAAACAACAGCAGGCACACTGAACTTGAAAATCTTGAAAAAAGAACTGAAGCTGAGATTAAGCTTGCAGAAGCAGCCGGAACAAAACCGTGCAATCTTTTGATTGATATTCCTGAAAGGATTTCTTTTGAAAGTAATTTGTGGATTAGCGGCGAGAACTGCCCTTTTTCTGCAAGTTCTACTGTTTTTACGCCGGACACTGTAAAAGCTTTTACGCAGAACCTGCGGATTATCAGGCTGGGCTTGTGCCGTGCAGAAGCTACAGAGCAGCGCGTCAACAAGCTTAAATCAGACTTTGAGGCGCTGCTCAGCTAGTTATTTGGTGCAGTGCTCTCTGGCGGGGTGCACCCGGCAATGGCACCATCTTTTTCAGCTATTTCTTCTCAGGCTCTTTCTTTTCAAGCAGTTTCATCATAGCTTCAATTGAGTCTTTTTGAGTTGTCTCTGGCTCTAATTTAAGATATGCATCATAGTCTGTAAATGCGTCTTTGTATTTTTCAAGCTTTACGCGTGTGTTTGCGCGGTTAAGATAAGACGAAGAATATCTGTCATCAGCTGCAATTGAGCTTGTATAGAACTTCTCTGCCCTTGCAAAATCGTTAAGCGCAAAAGCTGAATTGCCTGCATTAAAATACAAGAGCGCGCGGTTTGCAAAAGGAACTGTGCTGCCCTTTTCAAAAGCATTTATAGATTTTTCAAAGTCGCCGGTCTGGTAATATGCAACGCCAAGATAATTATAAACCGATGCGTCCGGGCCTTCCTGCTCAAGCACCTGAAGGAACAAAGTCTGTGCTTCTTTAGGTCTGTTATTTTTATATGCGGCAAATGCCCTGTCATACAAATCTGAGGCAAAGCAGCTGAAAGTTCCAATTAAGAATAATAAGACTGAAATTATTTTTATTTTACGGCTCATAAAAAATCTCCTTGCAGACATATTCAACAACCAAAAGAAGGTTGAATTGTTACACTTTTTTAAAGTTTCATATTCAGAATATCGGCATATTTTTTAACGATTTATTGAAATTCTGTTCAGACGGAAAAACTTTATTTGACATATCGACATAAAACAATTAATCTTATTATATGGAATAAGTTTTATCTGTGTAATCATCTGGAGGTAACTTTGAATCCAACATTAATTCCTATTATTGCAATTTCTATTGTAGCCGTTATCATTATTTTCTTTGTAATAAAATCTATGATTGCACCAAAACGCACAGAAGAAATCAACCGTCTTACAAAAGAAGGCAACTATCTTACTGCGATAAAACTTGGAAAAGCTCTTATCCAAAAGGATGAGAACAACTACCTTGCATGGTATTATCTTGGAAAAGCATATATTGCTAACAAGAACTACGACCAGGCAATGGAAGTTTTTAACCACTTAAGCAAACACGCTGAATCAGGCAAAGGCTTTACTGAAATAGAATTCCGCCATGAAATTGCCAAGCTTTACGAGCTTTGCGGACAGAATGAAGAAGCTTTAAAAGAGTATCTCATGCTAACAAAAGAAGAAGCCTCAAACGATGACAATTTTTATCAGGCAGGCCGTCTTTTTGAAAAACGCGAAAAAATAGAACAGGCTTTTCAGTATTATAAATCAGCTATTAAGCTTAATGATAAAAACGCTGAGGCACACGCTGCCCTGGGTGTTCTTTTGTACAAGACAAAGCAGCAGGTTGACGCAAAGCAGGAAATTGAGCGCGCCATAAAGCTTAATCCAAAGAATTTTGACTATTACTATCACCTTGGACGCATTCTAAAAGACAACAGATCTTACCCTGAAGCAGTCAATGCTTTTGAAAAGGCACTGCGCTCACCTGCTTATAAGCAGAAGGCACTTCTTGAGCGCGGTTTGTGCTACATGGAAGTTAAAAGCTACGAAAAAGCTGTTGTTGAGCTTGAGCGCTCAATCAATATTTCTCAGTCAAGCGATTCGCTTGAGACGCTCTATTCGCGCTACCATCTTGCAACATGTTACGAGAACATGCGCAACTTAGACGCAGCCATAAAACAGTGGGAAATCATCGTAAAGATAAAGCGCAATTTCAAAGATGTTGCATCTAAACTTGCAGAATACAAAGACATTCAGACCAACGACCTGATGAAAGACTATCTGACAAGCTCTATCGGCGAATTCACTATTCTCTGTCAGAATCTTACAACTTCAGTGTTCAACATGGTTGCCACAGACATTCAGCCTGAAAGAGGCGGTGTCTCAATTACAGCACTGCCTTCAAGCGACAAATCAGGCAAAGACGACTGGATGAAGAACCGTATTCAAAAGACGCTTTTCTACTTTTTCAGGGAAAACACGCCTGTTGACGAAGACTTTTTGAGAAGAACTCTTGAAAATATGAAGAAGCACAATTTCGACAAATGTATTGTCTGTACAACAGCAGCTTTCACCAGCTCTGCAGTCAAGTTTGCAGACGGCAGACCTTTTGAATTGATTGACAAACAAAAGCTCGATAATCTGCTTGCTAATGCCGGCAAAATATGAAAATTCTATGCGTCTCAGATCAGATAGATCCTCTGGTATACAGTAATTCAGCAAAAGACCATTTTAAGGATATAGACTTAATACTATGTGCCGGCGATCTGCCGATGGAATACATTGACTTTATTGTCTCAACATTAAACAAACCGACTTACTTCATTTTCGGCAACCACAATCTTAAAGAATTCGGATACTATCACCGCAATGCTGTGCCTCAAGAAAGCGCAAATGTCTACTACGACAGAAGCCTGCTTTCTTATGCGCATGGTGCCCATTATCTTGGGTTTAAGACTGCAAAAACAGAGAACAATCTGCTGATTGCCGGTGTTTCAGGCTCAATCCGCTATAACAAAGGCTTAAACCAATACACAGACAGAGAAATGTTCTTTAAGCTTTTATTGATGGTTCCGTCGCTTATTTTGAACAAGCTGAGATACGGGCGCTATCTGGACATTTTTTTGACGCACACTCCTCCGCTCGACATTCATGATAAGCAAGATCCATGCCACAGAGGCTTTAAATGCTACCGATGGTTTCTTGAAAAATTCAAGCCGGCTTATATGATACACGGGCATATCCACTTATATGATATTCAGGACACGAGAGTATCTCAATTTTGTGATACAACGATTATAAATGCGTTCAGCCATTATATTTTAGAGATTGACACTAAGCAATCTTAATGATACTAATTTTCTTCTTCATTTTTTATACGAAGCAAACAAGGAGGGGCTATGAGCTTACAGGCCCAGACAGAAGACGATTTTTACAGAGCAAGAAATAAAGCACTTTTTAACGAGATTCAGCATTTCGTCAACCAGGAAGAAAGCCATCTTCTGTCGTTCAACGACGTAAAGCAGCTGCTCAAACCGCAGAATGAAGTTTATCTTGGGATGCAGGTTGTTCCAATCAATTTGATAGCCGGAAGCGAAGGCCGCTATTACGACTTTGACAACCACTTTTTTCCAAAGAATATTCACCTTAAGACAAGATGGGAGCGCATTGACGAAGCACATTTAACTGACGTAATTCTTCCGCCTATAAAGCTTTACGAAATCGGCGGGCTTTATTTTGTCCGCGACGGCAACCACCGCGTTTCTGTTGCACGTTCTAAGGGTGTAGAATGCATTGACGCAGAAGTTGTAAGCCTTAAAAGCGAGATTAAGCTTAAGCCGGGCATGACTAAAGCGAAAATCCTCAAAGAAGTAATCAACTATGAGAAGCGCGTCTTCTACATGGAGACAGCTTTCGGCGACATTACAGATTTCTGGAAGCTTGATTTCTCAACTACCGGTCAGTACGACGTAATCTACAACCATATTCTGACGCACAAATATTTCATCAATCAGGACAAGACCGAAGAAATCTCAATGCCTGACGCAATACTTTCGTGGTATGAGAATGTGTACAGCCCTGTTGTTGCCGTCATAAAAAAGCGTAGAATCATGCGCAAATTCAGAGGCAGAACCACAAGCGACATGTATGTATGGCTCATAAAATACTGGGACGAGCTCAAGACAAAATTCGGCAGCAACATCGAGCTTGACGACATCGCTGACGGCTTTAAAAGGCAGTTCGGAATAGGCTTTTTCCGCAATTTTTTCAAAAATAAAAAATCAAAATCTTGACGACTTAACCTATCAGTGGTAAGATTTTTTTAATGATTAAAAAATAGCAGAATAAGCTGAAAGTTATTGCTGCAAAGAGAGATAAATTTGTTCACATCAAACGTTATTCCTTCTACAGTCGCGTTAATTGCCGGAATTGCGGGATTATTAATCTTTTCCCTGATTACAATTATAACGAAAAAGAAATCTAACGATGGCATCAAATTTGAAATTGCAGCCTGTGTTGTCATTCTGGCAGGAACAGGTTTACTTTTTGCTACCAACAACTTTTTATTTTTTGGTGTTGCAATTTTAATTTATTCTGCCCTTTCTTTCTTTGCCGGAAAAAAATCAGCACCGGCTGAGGAAAATGTAGAGAACGAACCTCTTGAAGCTGTTCAGGAAGAAGAAGAGCCGGTTTATGACCCTGAAGCTGATGCTGAAAAGCAGATGCAGAATGAAGTGCTTAAAGCCGGCAGAGATTTCATGGTAAAGGCTTCTGAGTCTTTTTCTGACAACGACGGTCTTCTGAACCTTCTTGATACAATCAATAAATCTGTTATAGACATTACAAAATCAGACGGCGGTGCAATCCTTCTGATTGACGAATTTGATGATATTATTACCGTAAAGACATTCACAGGTTCGTTCCCGCCGCCATATCAGCTGCCTCAGGATCTGCCGCACAAAATTGCGCGTGTTGAGACCAGCTTTAGATTTGCACAGTTCCCGCTCGGCGAAACAATCTTTGGTATTGCAGCAACAACAGGCAAAGCTGAGCTTATTACAGATCCGCTTAATGACAGCCGCATTTTCCAGAACGAGCCTGAAGATTTCCTTAAGCTCGGCAGCTATATAGTTATCCCGATGATCGTTAAGGGAACAGTTATTGGTGTTCTTGCACTCGCAAGAAAATTTGAATCACCTAAGTTCACCGAGTCAGATTTTTCTAACGCACAGATTCTTACAGATTTTGCGTCATGTGCAATCCAGAATGTTTTTTCTTATCAGGAAATTGCCGAACACTCTGAGCTTACCAAAGAATCTGAAATTGCATGCCAGCTTCAGAAGAATATGCACGCCAAGACTTCGTTC
>CAMJMF010000068.1 GCA_946406925.1 uncultured Spirochaetales bacterium
AAGTCGGGGGTTCAAATCCCCCCTGCCCGATCAATGACTTTTCTTAATAGGAAAAGTCATTTTTTTATACCCGAATACAAGCTTATCAAAATTTTTTTTCAGAAAAATGCATTTTTTATGTTTTTTTGCTTGACACTTGCAATTATTTCATGTAATTTAATTGTGTACAATACAAATGCAAACGAGGTATTTTATGGAACTTACATTAACACAAGCAAATTTCAAATCAGAAGTTCTGGAATCAAAAGTTCCAGTTCTCGTAGATTTCTGGGCTTCATGGTGCGGCCCTTGTAGAATGATGGGCTCTGTTATTTCAGAAATTGCCGAAGAAAAGCAGGGCGTTTTAACAGTCGGCAAAGTCAATGTTGATGAAGAAGATCAGCTGGCTTCTGAATATGGAATATCAAGTATTCCGTGCTTTATCCTGTTCAAAGACGGAAAACCCGTAAAACAGGCTGTAGGCGGAATGCCTAAAGAGAATCTGCTGGAAACTCTCGGTATCTAGCAGGCTGTACGGCAGGTTCCAGCAAATCTGCCGTATTTTCAATTGCAGCAGCGGATATAAAACTGATTACCCAAAGCTGCAATTCAATATCTTTTTTAATTCGAGGTTTTTATGAATGTATATGATTTTACTGTAAAAGATAATCTTGGTAACGATGTTTCACTTTCAAAATATAAGGGCAAAGTTCTGCTTATTGTAAACACAGCAACAGGCTGCGGATTCACGCCACAGTACAAGGGGCTTCAGGAGCTTTATGACAAATACAACGATCAGGGCTTTGAAATCCTTGATTTTCCGTGCAACCAGTTTGCATCGCAGGCACCGGGTACAGACGCACAGATTTCAGAATTCTGCACACTGCACTACAACACAACTTTTCCAAGATTCAAGAAGACCGAAGTAAACGGAGAAAACGCCGAGCCGCTTTACAAATTCCTTAAAGATGCACAGAAAGGGCTTGGAAAATCTGACATTAAATGGAACTTCACAAAATTCCTTATTGATAAAAACGGAAACGTTATAAAGCGGTTTGCACCAGTCAGAACACCTGCTTCAATCGAAAACGAGATTAAGGAGCTGATATAATGGCTGAATCAAAAGACGTTTCTGAAGAGAAATATGCTTCTCTGCTTCTGCAAAACCAGCTGTGCTTTCCTCTGTATGCATGTTCAAAGGAAATTGTAAAGAAATACAAGCCTTTCCTGGATAAAATTGACTTAACTTACACCCAGTACATTTCCATGATGGTTTTGTGGGAAGAAAAAACGCTTTCGGTAAAAACTCTCGGCGAAAAGCTTTTTCTGGATTCAGGCACATTAACACCAATGCTGAAAAATCTAGAAAAAAAGCAGTACGTCAAAAGAGAAAGAAGCCAGGAAGACGAACGCGTTGTGAACATTTCAATAACGAAAAAAGGACTTGACCTTAGAGAAAAAGCCCTTTCAATTCCGGAGCAAATGACAAAATGCGTGAATATAACAAAAGAAGAAGCCGCCACACTGTACAGCATTCTTTATAAGATTCTGAGCTGACATTTCACAGAAATTCCTGCGGCGGCCTGTTCTCAGGGCTTTGGCTTTGAATTAAATTTCAAAGTCAAGGCACGCGCGGTTTGACACAAACGGCCGGACTTTTGTGGTTGCAACAGCCACGTGCTCCGGGTGAACCGTATATGCGTTCAAAGCATCAGCCGATTCAAACGTTGAATCAAGCATAAGGTCAGCGTTTGAAGAGGCAAGCCTGCCCTCTGTTATAACCTTTATTTCAACAATTCCAGGAATTTTGCTTTTAAGTCCTTCAAGTCCGGCCTTGATTTCAGCTTTTACGCTTTTTTTCTCGGCATCAGACATTTCGTTCAATGTCCATACAATAATGTGTTTTACCATTTGTAAATCCTTTTATAATATAAAATTAGTCCACTTACGAGGTTCTTTTTCAGGCAGCCCGAACTTTTCTTTGCCAAGCTCAATTGACTTCAAAAGAAAGCTCATGTTCCGCGCCAATACGCGTAGCGTCTGCATTCCTTCTTCATCTTGAACGGCTTCGCCGGCAGCACCGCCATGGATATTATTCCAATATTGGCTTGTCGCAACAGGCATTCCGCAAATCGTAAAGAATTTGTTCAGCACATCAAAAGATGCTGTTGTTCCGCCGCGGCGTGCACACACAAAGCCTGCGCCGACTTTCATAGTTTTGTCGAACGATGAGCTGTAAAAAAGTCTCTGCAAAAACGCAAGCACAGACGCATTCGGCGCAGCGTAATAAACAGGAGTTCCTACAACAATTCCGTCAGCCTTTTCAAATTTTGCGGCGAATTCATTTACAGCGTCATCAAAAACGCACCTGCCGGTCTTGCTGCAAGATTCGCATGCAATGCAGCCTCTAATCTCTTTGTTGCCTATATTGAAAATTTCAGTTTCGATTCCCTGTTCAGCAAAAATTTTCTGCATTTCTTTAAGCCCGAGCAATGTATTGCTTTTTGCGCGCGGGCTTCCGTTAACTAACAAGACTTTCATGCGTCACCCCCTGATTATTGTATACCGCCGCTATACGGAAATCAACAGTGACGCAGGCAAGAGGTGCTACTTTCTAAGTTTTTCGGGGCAGACTGCTTTAATAAGTGCCTGAGCAAGAATTCTGGTGGGGTCAATAAGTTTTATAGGCATGCGCAGGCGGCCCATTGCAAGAGGAATTTCTGTGCAGCCCATAATATATGTGTCGTAGCCTTTGGCAAGCATTTTTTCTGTGACAATCTTAAAATTTTCAATTGCCTGTTCTTTTATCGGGTTTGACCAGGCTTTTATGCCGAATTTGCGGCTATAAATTGCATCCCAGATAAGCTTTTTGTCGTCGTCTTCCGGCTCAACAATATTGAAGGTTTTATCGTTGTCAAAAAAGCTGTTATACACGCCGGAAAAATATGTTCCCTGCGTTGCATAAAGCACTGCTTCTTTGCTTGTGCAGTTCTCTTTCATCCATTTATGAGTTTCTTCAACAATGTTCAGCAGAGTAACATCAATTCCGTTTATCTCAATGAATTTTCTTACCTGATTCATGATAATTGGAGCATGAGCAGTATTGCATGGAATAGCTATATGCGTTGCGCCTGCATCTGCAAGTTTTTGTATAACATATTCAATGCCCGTACACGGATTGTCTGTTTCAGGATGCATGATGTAATAAGTTCTGTCCGTAATAAGACGTGATACAGAAATCATTATTACATCAGGATAATCCTGGTCGCTGTTTGCCTCTACACTGTCAAAGACTTTTCTTTCCAAGTCTAAACCGGCATAGGGGCCAAGACCGCCGACAATGCCGATAGCGCGTTTATTTTTTGTCGAATGCATATACGCCTGTCCAATTTACCGGAGGATTAACTTTAAAGTTTTCCGCCCGTTCTTTTATTACACGTGCTGCCTTATCGTCCAAATGCCTTATAACATCTGACATGTACTTAATACAATTGTCCCAGTCTTCGCTTAAGTAATACTTTAAGCCCATCTCATAAATTCTATAATATTTAAGAATCTTGTGATCAAGTTTGTCTTTTTCGGCAAGAAGCTCATAGATGAAAATCGGCTGTGTTTTGCCTTTTACGGTAATCTTATCAAGAATACGGAATTCGAAATCATCTTTTACAAGGCTGTGTGTTGCGCCGCTGATTATAATTTCTGTGCCGTAATACTTGTTGAGCCCTTCAAGACGGCTTGCAAGATTTACGTTGTCGCCGAGAACTGTATAGTTAATGCGCTCGTCAGAACCCATGTTGCCGACAACAACTTCGCCGGTATGAATACCGAATCTTGTGCGGAATTTCTGCTTGCCTTCTCTTATCCATGAATTTGACAGATTAAAGCCCTGCATCTGGCAGGTGAGAGCCGACTGACAGGCAAGTCTTGCATGTGTTTTCACGTCTATATCAACAGGCGCGCCCCAGAATGCCATAATAGAATCGCCGATGTATTTGTCGATTGTTCCCTTATTGTCTGTAATTGTGTGGGCAAGAAGAGAGAAATAAACATAAAGGCGGTTAATCATTTCTTCAGGGTCTGTCTGCTCTGTAATTCCGGTGAAATTTTCTATATCAGAGAACAAAAGCGTAAGCGTCTGTCTCTTTCCGCCAATTTCTGCATCCTGGTTGTTCTGAATCAAAAGCGAAACAAGGTCAGCCGGAACATATTTCTTAAAGTTTATAAGTCCCTGTTTCATTCCCTGGAACGAATAAACCATTGTGTCTATTTCTTGAATTCCAGAATCTATTTCTTCGTCATCTTCTTCAATAGCAAGATTCCTGATATTGTTCATCTCATCCGACAAAGTCTTCATCGGTTTTGAAATAAGCGAAGAAATCACTACCGAGATGATAATTGCTATAAGAATAACAATCATTGAAATCATGAGAACAGTTTTATTGTTCTTGTAGACGCTGCCCATTATGTCTTCATCAGGAATAACCATTCCAATATTCATTGAAAGATCTGAATCAAGCGTCATTGAATCAACTTTGCAGAAATAGTTCTTGTTATCAAGAGTAAACGAATAGATGCCTTCTGCATTTTCTCTGCCGCTGCTGTTACGGAAGGCTTCAGCAATTATCGGGTCTGAGCTGTCGTCAACCTTCTTCATGCTATAGGTGTTGCTTCCGTCTGCGCCCGGATAAACATTCAAAAGCGTATCGATCGGGTCATCTGCCTTCATCGGTTTGGCAATAATCTGGTTGTCATTGTCATAGATAAAAAGGCGCGAATGTTCTGTTGTCGAAATGTTTCCAAGATAAAGCGAAAGATCGCGGATACCAATGTCGATACAGGCAACACCCATCAGGCTTCCGCTTTCGTCATATATAGGCGATGCACATGAGAAGCCCGGCATATTGTCTGTGGCAAAGATGTAGACATTTGTCCAAACTGTGCGCTTTTGCGCTACAGCCTTTTTGTACCAGCCTCTTGTTCTCGGGTCATAGCCGCTTGCAACGCTTTCCACCGTATTCGGGAATGTGGCGTTGTAGCTTTTGTTCTCGTGAATATATTTTGTGCTTACGGTATCAGCCGTTCTTGTAATGTAGCGGCGTGTAAGCGAACCGTCAGGCATACGGCGGCCCATTATCAGATTTCCCTGGGTATCGCCAAAGTAGACCATCGCAAATTCTTTATGCGTGTTCAGAATTTCCATAAAGTAGTCAAGCGCTGCTTCTTTGTCTTTCTGAAAATGGTATTTGTCTTCGTTCCAATAATGGAAAAGTATGCTGTGAATTTCCTGCGATGCCGGTGTGTAATAGGCTTCTAGTTTTGTGTCTACTGATTTTAGAATTTCAGTAACCAAATTTGTAGAAACTGAATAAACTGAATCATGTGTTCCGCGCGAATTTATGCGCATAATAATTGAGGCAGTTGCTACAAGAAGCAGTGTGTTTATAATAACCAGCGCATCACGTATTTTGACTTTGAATCCGTCTGAGTGCCTTGGCGGAGCTGCTTTGTGAGCTGCAGGACGCACTTGTGCCGGCTGTGTTATAGAAAAATCTTCAAGCCCGGCTGCCTTCTTTTCTGGAATAGAATATGTCTTCTGCGGCTGTGGCTGCACAAGCGGCAAAACGTTCTGGCGGGCAGTGCTGCTTTCTGTTGCAGTAGAATCTTCAAGCTGTTCCTGCGGCTCGTTCTTTCCTTTTGCAGAAACAAGGGCAGTTGTCGCAATATTCACGTAAACAATGAGCAGTGTTCTCATCGGGTCAATCAAAGAGTCAATTGCCATAAAAACAATGAGAATAGACTCAACCGGCAGACCGATCGGGTCAAGAATCAGCGAAATCATCGGCAGTGTCAAAAGACCAGATGCACCCGCTGTAGCCGTACCAGCCAGAAGCGAGCCGACAACTATAAGCACAAGAGTCGGCACTGCAAGTGTTGTATTGTATATCTGGGCAACAAAACATGACGCAAGAGCAAAATACATTATGTTGCCAAAGCGCAGCACAGTAAGTCCTAACGGAAATACAAGGTCTACGGTGTTGGCGTTGTAGTTAAGCCCCTTCAATGCAGAAATCGAAGAAGGAAGAGCCGCAAAGCTGTTTCTTGTTGCAAAACAAATAATAATCGGGTCTAAAACCTTTTTAAGTACGGTCAATGGATTCTTGATTCCAGACTTCAGCCAGATTATTAAAGTGCCAATAAGCATTGCAGCCAAGCCTGCAAGGTAAAAAACAACAATGAATTTTACCATTGCCAGAAGAATTTCTACACCAACCTGCGCAATCTGTTTTCCCATAAGGAAAACCAAACCAACAGGAAGACCATACATTGTCCAGCTTATAAGCTTCTGGAATGAATCTTTAAGCGATACAACCGCGTTTATAAGCCGCGACGAAGAATCTTCGCTTAAGAAGCCTATGGCTATTCCAAAGATTATGCTGAAAAATACAAGCTGAAGAATTGAGCCGTTGCTGAATGCTTTAAAAATGTTAGCAGGAATAATGTTTACAAAGAAATCCACTATTGATGATTTTTTTGAGCTTACATCTTTAGAGGCATTATAAAGGGCAATTTCGTTTTGAGAAGTATCCTCTGAGTTTTTAATTATGCTGTCGAGAACTTCTGTTGTAGATTCACCTAAATTTTCGCCCGGCCGTCCAACAATACCTGCCAAAGTTCCAAAAACAGAAACTGCAACAAGCATTATTAAGAATACTAGAATAATCTTAAGAATATGATTACGGGCATTTTTGTCTTTCATCAGCTGGGCAAGGCTTGCGACAATAGAAGTTACAAGAATCGGAATAACAGTCATCTGAAAAAGATTCAGATACATGTCGCCGATTACGCCCCATGACAATGCTATTTCTTTTTCATAAAAGCCGAATAAAATTCCCAGTACTACGGAAATAAAAATAGTGATTGGATTCTTTAGTATTTTACCGAACATACGGACATCTCTCCTATTGATTTGCGTAGATTGAAAGAATTTCATCTGCCGTCATTTTCTGCTGATTCTCAAGGAAAATGTTGACCCAGTAAAGAAGCTGGGAATTTTCATTCTTAACGGCAATTGCTATCGGGTCAGTAAGATCCGTAAAATAAAGCGGTTTAAGAGTAAGAGAAGCTTGCGGAATTGAAGAAAGCACCCTCTTTATTTCAAGCTCGTCACGGTAAACAGAAAGCACATCACCGTTTCTAAGCGCCTGAACGGCAGCTTCCCATGTGGGGTACTCTTTTATTTGTGCCTGCGGAAAATTAGTTTTGGCATAATTTGCATAAGAAGACTTTGCTATAACGCCGATTGTTCCTTTATAGTTTCTGACATAAGTGTTAACTTCACCTTCGCTCGCAACTTTAGCAAGCTGAAGCCGGTTGAACAATAATCCCTGTTTGAATGTCATGTATGGTGTAGAAAACTTAACGGTTTTTGCTCTGGAAAGTGTGCGGCTCAACTTTGAAACAGCAAGGTCTGCTTTGCCTGAAGCTACCAATGTTACAAGGTCGTTGAAAGCCGGGGCATCGCGTGTTATTACAAGCTTTACTCCAAGTTCTTCAGCCATTTTAGCAGCAAGATCTATATCGTATCCAGTTAATTTTCCGTTTTTGTCAACAAAATAGAAGGGCGGCTGATCTACCGCTGTAATTGCAACTTTCAGTTCTCCCCTTTTAAGAATACCTTCTATATCGCCTGTTCCTGCTGAATAATCCTGACCACTGGCAGCAAACGGCATAAACAAAAGAAGTAGGAACACAGCAGCCCTGAATTTAAACTTCATGAAATAACTCCTTAAAACTGAATAAATGTCCAACTTTCTTTTATCTATACTTTATCGGCATTTTTGGCCTAAAACTTCAATGGGTACTTTAACCAATAAAACTAAATATAACTTTTGCAAATTCACTTGATTTTTTAGATTGACTTAAATGCTGAGATTCTATCAAAATAGAACTCAGGAAATAAAAAATGGAAATAAAAAGTCTGATTATTTTATGCTTAATTGTAATCCTATGTTCTTGCGTACGCAAGCCCGACACTCCGGAAAAAATCAGTTATGACGGACAGAAAATGACCGAGCAGCTTACTCAAAGAAAATTCGACAGTTCAAAAGCTGTTGAAGAAATGACCCGCGAAAGAACAGAAACCAGAATTCCCTTTACAATGAATTATTCTGAATGTTTAGGAAAACCCGTTATTGAACTTGATGCAGAAAGACATATTTATGTGGTGGTAGATTCCGGCTGCACAAGAAACTGGTTCTTTTCTTCATTTATTGACAAGGCAAATATTTCAGAAGATGAATTTATGAAAATTATTATAAAAGATTTAAGAAAGAATACGCCTGAAATTGCAAACGAACACCCGTCAGACGAAGAATTCAGCACTTTCCTAAAAAATGAATGGGCAAACTATAATTTGAATTATCTTGCAAAAGTTTACATAAATGACATTTCTCTTAGATATGACTCAGTGCAAAAGCAAAGCTATGACGGTGTGCTTGGAGCTGATTTTTTAATGAATTATGACAGAGTTACTTTTGATTATATCAATAATTATATAATTCTTAATGATGAGAAACTCGACGGAACAGAAATTCCTTATTTTCAAACTGACAACAATGAAATTCTGATTAATTTTACTTACAACGGACAGCAGGAACTGGCAATGATTGATACAGGCAATTATTGTTTTACTCCACGGCATAATATTGGAGACGGCAAACAGGATTATGACATTAATGATTATTCAACTTATGGATTGGCATACAATGACGATGTGCCTGTTACTCCGCGCATAATGCAGACTTATAATAATATTCAGATTGGCGGTGCTGCCTACAACAACATAAAAGGCGCTTATTCTACAATTGAAGGTTCTGGCTTTGCCAAAGGTTCCCAGCTGCATATGATGAAATTGAATAATCTTGGAAATGTTTTCTTTTATGACCATATAATTCAATTTGATTTTGTTGATAAAGTTTTTATTATCAAATAGGGCTATTGCATAAATCTGAATTATTTTTCATAATTGAATATGGAAAACATATCTTTAATTCTTTCAGATTTAGACGGAACCCTCTTCCGCAACGACAAATCAATTTCAGATTTTTCAAAACAAGTAATTGCCGAAGCCCAGAAAAAAGGCGTTATGTTCGGCATTTCAACCGCGCGTGCAAGAGTAAATGCTTTGAAATTTCTTGACGGCATCAACCCCGACATTATGATTTCAAACGGCGGCGGCATGGTAACTTTCAGAGGCACAAAAATCTATTCTTGCGAATTTTCTGTTGAAGAAATCCGCACGCTGATTGATGCAACCTTTGAAATTTGCGGAAAAGATGCCGTAATTTCAGTTGACAACGAAACAGGGCTTTTTTCAAACTCAAAAGACGAACTCGGCGACAAATTCTGGACTTACAACGATTTTTCAGATTTCCGCGAAACGTGCATGAAAATGTGCATCGAAACGTTCGACAAAGAAAAAGTAACAGAAATTGCCTCGTCCATAGGCGTCGATAAAATCGATTTTCTGCCTTTTTCTGACATTCCCTGGTATAAGCTCAGCAAAAAAGAAGCAACAAAAGAAAAAGCCATAGAAGCTTTATGCACCCATCTTAAGATGCCGCCTTCAAAGATTGTGGCATTCGGCGATGATTTTAATGACATCGGTATGCTGAAACTTTGCGGAAAAGGAATAGCCATGGAAAACGCCATTGACGAAGTAAGACAGATTGCAGATGAAATCTGTCTTTCAAACGAAAATGACGGCGTTGCCAAGTGGATTGCAGAAAAATTACTGGAAAACTGCACAAAAATGTGATAAATTTGAGATATGAGCAAGAAATATTTTTATATCCTTACATTAATTTTATTCCCATTGTTTTTCCTTACAAGCTGTATGACAACAACTACAGCAGCAGGAAATGTTGGAGCTGACAGAAAGCAGGTTATGCTTGTTTCCGAAGAGGAAATGAACCAGAGTGCGGTTGAAGCTTACGCAGAGGTTCTCGCTGAAGCAAAAAAAGCCGGAACACTCAACAAAGACCAGGCTACTCTTCAGCGTGTTCAAAAAATAGCGAAAAAGCTGATTGCACAGACAACAGCTTTCCGTTCAGACGCAGTAAACTGGGACTGGCAGGTAAACGTAATTACTGAAGACACCATAAACGCATGGTGTATGCCGGGCGGCAAGATTGTAGTTTACACAGGCATCATCGATTCACTTAAACTTACAGACGGTGAGCTTGCTGCTGTAATGGGCCACGAAATTTCGCACGCACTCAAAGAGCACAGCCGCGAAAGAGCCAGCCAGGAAGCTTTGCAGAACCTTGGCGTTTCTGCCGCCGCCGCAATTCTCGGTATAAAAGAGACCGGAACACAGCTTTTGGGGCTTGCAGCACAATTTACGCTCGGGCTTCCATTCTCAAGAAAACATGAAACAGAAGCCGACCATATCGGAACAGAGCTGATGGCACGTGCAGGCTATGACCCGCATGAAGCAGTCACCATCTGGCAGAAAATGGAAGAAGTTTCAGGTACAAGCGTGCCGGAAATTATGAGCACCCACCCTTCTCATGCAACCCGAATCAAAGACTTGCAGGTAATAGCTGAAACTGTTTATCCGCTTTACCTTGAAGCAACAAAACAGGCTAAATAGCCCCGGAAGAACTCCGGCTAAATAAATAAAAAGCCCTCCAAAGCATAAGCGCTTGAGAGGGCTTTTTTTATGGCTGACGCAAGCAAGCTGCACATTAAATTCGTGCAACCCGCAATTCAGCATTAAACCTTGAAAAGGTCAATTTCTGAACCGATTTTCTTGATGTTATCAGCAACTTGACTTGAAATAGTTGAAAGAGTAGCACCAGTCTCATTAATACGGTCCGCACCGATGTGCATTTCATGGATACTGTCTTTCATTGCATCAGTTGCATCCTGTAATTTGTGAACCTCTTCAAGAATGTGCTTGTTTCCGTTCATCATTTCAGATGATGCAAAACGCACTTCCGACGTTGACTCGTTCATTGAGCGTAAGGCTTCGATAATCTGCTTTGAGCCTATCTGCTGTTCTGCCATTGCACCCTTAATCTGCTCGATAATCTCACTTGTCTCAGAAATACTTGAAGCAATTGCAGTAAATGTCGTGTTGGTTTCACTTGAAACATTAACTACATCCTGAATTGTCTGCTGAATCTTCTGCAGTTCAGCACCGATTGTCTTAGACTGATCTGTAGAAGTCTCCGAAAGCTTACGAATTTCATCAGCAACTACGGCGAAACCTTTTCCAGATTCACCGGCATGAGCAGCTTCGATTGCTGCGTTCATAGCAAGCAGGTTTGTCTGCTCGGCAATGCCTGCAATAGCAGCGTTTGCATCCTGAAGCATCTTAGACTGCTCGTTAATCTGCATGATTTTTTCATTCGCATTGCTCTGTGTGTTCGACCCTTCGTTTGAATGCATCTGAAGCTTTTTGAAGGATTCAATCATCTTTCCGACAGAATTATTTACAGAATTGATGTTGCCTATCATCTGTTCTACAGAAGCAGAAGCCTGAGTTACACTTGCAGACTGAGATTCAATCATGCGCTCAAGAGAGCTGATGTTTGCAGAAATCTCATTTACAGCACCGGCAGTTTCATCTACAGCACCTACCTGATTCAGAATCTGTTTATTTACACTTTCAATATTGGCAATGATTTCTGTAATTGATGTAGATGTATCCTGAGATGTTTCCTGAAGACTATTATCAACTGTAATAAGATTTGTTTTAGAAGCCTTAAGGTTTGATACAATTCCCTGAAGCTTTTCTACGAAGGCATTAAAGCCTTTTACAACATCACCAATTTCATCATTAAGATTTATATCAATACGCTTTGTAAGATCTGCATCTCCTGTTGAAATATCTTTAATTGTTGTTTTTACAAAGCTAAGTGGCCTAATTAAGAAGGAGATAAGAACTAAGCTTGATGCAATAACTATAATAATTGCAACCACAATGGCAATTAAAATCATATTTGTAATTCTATGAAGACTTGCATAATACTCGTTATAAGGAACTGCACAAACAACAGACCAGCCGCTTTCATCCCCAACTGGCATATATGAAACAACCTTTTTTTCATTTGATGCTGGATCTATTTCAATTTGATAGCCTGTTTCACCAGCAATTACCAGCTCCATCATCTTATCCCATGGAGTTTTAGGTGCATTTTCATCTGTTTCAAGTCTGCCACCATTTTCCTGCATAGCATTTATATCTTCTGTTGACATGCCGTCATAGGTTGTTGGTCCAATTGGCATACCAGATGTTGTAGAAATTATTAATGGGTGAGAGTTTTTCCCAATGATAATGGATTCTGAAAGATTATAAACAGCTGATCCATTTACTATGGCTGACAAAATACCTACAGTTTTAGTGTGTTTATTATCGCTATAAACTGGAATACAATAGAACATGATAGTTTCATCGCTATCACCTTCTATCATAAAGCTTCTTGGAAGAGGATCAATTACAACACGTTTTCCTGAAATAGTATTAATAAAAAATTCTATTGTAGAAACATCTACGTAAGTTCCATCTGGTCGTATACAAATACCTTTGTCACTATAAAAAGCAAGATTTTCAAAATGTACTGGATCCGCTTTTGCTATAGCTTCAAGCTGAATGGTTTTTTCTTCCAATGATATAGATTCATCGCGAATAAATGGAAGCGTAGCAATTGATTCCAAAAGATAAAATTCTTTTTGATTTACATCTCTTAAAATTTGAACAGCTTTTTGAGTATTTAACTCCATAATCTGTTTTGTATCTCTGGAAATTGAATTTGCTAATTCCCTTCTTGCAAAAAGACCAATTGTAATAACTGCAAGATTAATCAGAACTACAATAAATATAATAATTTTTGTTTTTAACCCCATCCTCATATGAGTCTCCTAAAAATTTAAAAT